>DAIRDY010000084.1:6735-8928 GCA_036795935.1 Moraxellaceae bacterium
TTTCTCCCTGTCCTTTGTTGCCCGTCCGGCCGGGAGCAGTCATGTACCAGGTACCCACCACCCCCCATGCCATCAGCCGCGAGCAGCTGCTTGAGCAGCTCGAGGTTCTGCGCCAGCGCGCCATCAAGCCCGAGGAGGGACTGTTCGGGCCGGACTCGCTGTTCTGGGAACTGGGCAAGCACAGCATCACCTTCATGGGCGCCGGCCGCGCGGCGCTCCTGCAACTGGCGCATCCCTGGGTGGCCAATGCCATCACCCAGCATTCGAAAACGGTGAGCGATCCCTTTGGCCGCTTCCGCCGTACCTTCACCAACGTGTTCACGATGACCTACGGCAGCGTCGACCAACTGCTCGACTGCTGCATCGCCGTGCACAACATCCACGCCGGCATGTTCGGCAAGATCACCACCACCGCCGGTGCCCATGGCGAGGGCTCGTCGTATTCGGCCAACGAAGTCAACGCCATGCTCTGGGTGCACGCCACGCTCTGGGACACGACGGTCATGATGTACGAGATGTTCGTGCGCCCGCTGTCGCCGGCCGAGAAGGAGGCCTACTACCAGGAAACCAAGCTGTTCGCGTTCTGCTTCGGAATTCCCGAGTCGGCACTGCCGCGCAGCTGGGACGAGTTCATGCAGTACAACGAGGCGATGTGGAATTCCGACCAGCTTGCCGTCGGCCCCGAGGCGCGTGAAATCGCCTCCTTCCTGTTCAATTTCAACCCGCTGGCAAGGCCGGTGATGAAACCCTTCGAGCGTTTTACCGGCATGGTCATGCCCGAGCGCCTGCGCCAGGAGTTCGGCCTGCCCGGTCCCGAGCACGGCAACCAGGCACGTGTCGAGCGCATGGTGCGCAACATCCGCCGCATCGAGCCGCACCTGCCCAAGCGCCTGCGCTACCTGCCGCCCTATGTCGAGGCGCACCGCCGCCTGCGCGGCCTGCACGACCCCGACCTCATCACCTCGCTGATGACCCGGGCCTTGCTCGGCAAGCCGCGACTGGTGTCCTGAGCCAGTGCTTCATGCCCCCCGCGACCCGGCCCCGGCCGGGTCTTTTTTTGCCGGCACGGGGGCGGGCGGCGTCCGGCACGCCGGTTCCACTTTTTTCCGGGCTAGGCTAGTCTCACAGGCCTTTTGACCGCCCCTTGACCACGCGAAGCGGGAGCCGCCATGAGCAATGTAATGCAGGAAGTCCTTGATCTGCTGGACATGGAGACCATCGAGGCCGGCCTGTTCCGCGGCCAGAGCCGCAACATCGTCGGCAAGAACGTGTTTGGCGGCCAGGTGCTGGGCCAGGCCCTGATGGCCGCCGGCCGCACCGCCGAGGGCCGGCTGGCGCATTCGCTGCACGGCTATTTCCTGCGTGCCGGCGACACGCGCGCGCCCATCGTCTACCAGGTCGAACGCATCCGCGACGGCAAGAGCTTTGCCACGCGCAACGTGAAGGCGCTGCAGCATGGCGAGATCATTTTCATCATGTCGGCCTCGTTTGCGGTGGCCGAGGACGGCCTTGAGCATCACGATCCGATGCCGCAGGTCGAGGGCCCGGACGGCATTCCCAGCGAAACCGAACTGCGCCAGAAGATTGCGCCGATGATTCCGGAAAAGGTGCGCGAGGCCTTTGCCCGCGAGCGCCCGATCGAGATCCGCCCGATCAACCCGGTGAATCCCTTTGCGCCGCAGAAGCAGGAGGCCAAGCGCTTCCACTGGATGCGCGCACAGAACCGCCTGCCCGATGATCCGCTGCTGCACCAGTGCGTGCTGGCCTTTGCCTCGGATTTTGCGCTGATGGGCACGGCCATGTTGCCGCATGGCGTGAGCTTCATGCAGAACAACATGCAGGCGGCCAGCATCGACCACGCCATGTGGTTCCATCGCTCCTTCCGCGTTGACGAATGGCTGCTCTATGAAATGGATGCACCGAATGCTTCCAGTTCGCGTGGCATGAACCGCGGCCTGATCTACAGCCAGGACGGCCGCCTGGTTGCCAGCACCGCGCAGGAAGGCCTGATGCGCCTGCGCGAAGTGCCGGAAAAATACTGAGCCGCCCCCGCGCCGTGCAGCAGCCCATCGTCGGCTATCACCGGGATGACGAGCAGCACTGGGTGGCCGAGCTTGCCTGCGGCCACAACCAGCATGTGCGCCACCAGCCGCCATGGACCAACCGGCCCTGGGTGATCACGCCCGAGGGCCG
>DAIRDY010000085.1:0-8892 GCA_036795935.1 Moraxellaceae bacterium
ATGCGCCGGAATCGCGGGCTGAAAAAGCCCGGGATGGGCATTTTTCAGCAAGCTGCTATCGTGCACCGGCGGCCCTCCCCCCCGGCCGCCGGAGGACGACACCCCATGGACCCGCGACAGCGCCACAGCCGGGAAAAACTGCGCGGCGCCATCGAGACGCTGCTGGCGGAGAAGCCGCTGGATGCGCTCACCATCGAAGAAATCACGCGCACGGCCGGCGTCACCCGGCCCACGTTCTACAGCCACTACGGCAGCCCGGAGGCGCTGGCGCTGGATGCGGTCGAAGCGGCGCTGGCACGTCTCGGCGAGACCTTTGCCGCGCACCATGCCCCGGCCGGCATCCCGCCGCTGGAACGCCTGGGCGGCTTTCTGGCGCATCTGGCCGCCGGTGCCGGCAAGAGTGGCCGCATGCTCGAGCTCGCCATGACCGGCCGTGCCGGCGAGGCGGCGTTTCAAGCGGTACAGACGCAGCTCAGCCTGCTGCTCGGCGAACGCGCGCGCGCCGTGGGCACGCGCATGAAGAAGAGCGAGCTGGAGCTCGTGGCCTGCTTTTATGGCGCCGCGATTGCGGCAGTGCTGGCGGCGCAGATGCGTGGCGAGATCAAGGCCACGCCGTCGCAGCTCGGGCGCACGCTGGCCGGGCTGGTGCATGACGGCATCGGCGACAAGCTGGGGGGCGAGTAAGCCCGCCAGCGAAAAGGACTGATGGCGCAGCGTGCTGCGCACAGGACGCGCCAGCGCATGCCCGCCTGCCGCTGAAACGTCTCAGGGCAGGTCGCAGGCATGCTCCCAGGGACTGCACCACGGCCGGTCGCGCAGCGCCGGCACGGTGCTGACCTGGCCACCGTTCGGCCGCAGGCGTCCGTCGGGCCCGCGCACGAAAAAGCCCTCCATGACGTTCGCCGCCTGCAGTGCCGGCACGCTGAACCAGAGCGTGGGCCCCGGCATGGGCTCAAGGCCTGGCGTCAGGCAGGGCAGCTCGAACACCAGTGCATCCCCCGCCTGCTCCGGGCCGTTGTCGCCACTGAAGAACACCTGCGCCAGCCGGCCCTGCACCCGGCAGCGGCCCTCACCGACCTGCACCGCCTCCACCGTGAACTGCAGGTGGTGGGTGGCGCGCTGGCGGTCGCGCAGTTCGTATTTGGGGTCCAGCGCCGCTGACAGCGGCAGGGCCACCAGCAGCAGGCCAAGGGGAAACAGGCGGCGCATGGGCAAGCTCCCGGGCAGGGGCAGCCGGCAGAGGCCGGCTGCGATCAGTGGCGGCGCG
Source organism: Moraxellaceae bacterium (assembly GCA_036795935.1). Lineage (GTDB taxonomy): Bacteria > Pseudomonadota > Gammaproteobacteria > Pseudomonadales > Moraxellaceae > UBA2031. The sequence goes on from DAIRDY010000085.1 coordinate 1,268, forward strand.
CGCGGCGTTCGCGCCGGTGCTGCCAGGCGCGGATCACGTGCAGGCGCCAGGCCAGCAGGATGAGCAGGTACACGGCAATGCCGGCGCCCGTGGCGAAAATGGCCAGACCCAGCATCAGCGGCCGGCCTACGGACGCCAGGTTGTCGCGCACACGCTGCCAGCCGCCGGCATGCAACTCCGGCGGCTGGTAGCTGCCGGCCTCGCTGGCCAGCACCAGCGCCCGCGCCTCACCGCCGTTGTCCTCATCGAGCAGGTGGCTGCCGAGGCGATGCGCCAGCACATAGATCGGCGCCACGGTGAGCGGATTGGTGATCAGCGTGCTGCCGATGGCGGCCGGCAGGTTGGCGCGCAGGAAAAAGGCGGCGGCGGCGGAGGCCGGAATCTGCGCCACCGGAATCAGCAGGCCGAAAAACACGCCGAGGGCGACACCGGCCGCCACCGAGCGGCGCCGGAAATGCCAGAGCCGGGGATCAAACAGCCCGGGGCCCAGCCAGCGCAGCCAGCGGTTCTTGCGCACCCGCTCGTGGTCGGGCATGACGCGCTTCCAGAAACGCTTCATGCATCGCCCTCGCGCGGGTCGCGGATGACGAGTTGCGGTTCGGTGCGTTCGGGCGGGACGACAGGTTCGGGCATGACAGCAGGCGGGACGCTCTCGGCAACGGCCGCATCAGTCGCGGGCCGGGCGGCGAGCATAGCCGGAGTGACGAGCGCTGCCATCACCCCGGCGGCGTCGGTGGCCTGTTCCGCCGCCTGACGGGCAGCACGCGCGCGCTCCAGCAGGTGGTCCATGGCGTCCACCTCGAGACGGCCGGCAGCACCGGCCTCCAGCACCTCGCTTTTCAGCATGGCGTATTCCTGGCGCAGCCAGTCCATGCCCTCGACCAGCTCGGCCAGGGTCGGGGGTGCGGCAGGTGCCGGCGTGCCCTCGCCGGCGGCCGCCGCCAGCAGCGCGCTCACGTCCTCGCCAAAGCGGCGCTGGCGCACCGCCAGTTCCGCCGGCAGCACCGCCGGCGCCGGATGCGCGCCCAGCGTGGCCGCCAGCCGGCCCAGCGTCTCGTGATGGCGCAGCAGGCGCAGCACCTGCGGCAGGCGCTCGCCGCTGGCCGCGCTCATGCCGCTCTGGTGCAACTGGCTGATGAACACGGTGATGGCCGAGGCCAGGCGCTCGTGGATGGCATGGTCGCGCGCCAGTGCCGCGCGGTCCGGATGCGCCGCCAGCGCCTCGCGCGCCAGCCGCTGCGCCACGGCACCCAGGCGCTGCACTTCCAGCAGCAGCGCGTCGATGGCCAGCGCCGGCACGCCGAGCACGGTGGCATCGAGATGGCGGGCGCGACCCTCGTCTTCCTCGGCCGTGCGGAAGCGGCCCAGCAGCCAGGCCTCGAGCCGCGCCGACAGCGGCCACATCAGCACCACGCCCAGCACGTTGAAGGCGGTATGGAAGGCCGCCAGCACCGTCGGTGGCGACGGGTCCAGCTCCAGCACGTCGGTCATCCAGGTCACCAGCGCCAGGAGCGGTGCGAGCAGCAGCAGGGCCACGGCGCCGGTCAGCAGGTTGAACGCAACGTGCGCGCCGGCGGTACGCCGGGCCGCCGGCGTCGCCGCCAGTGCGGCAATGACCGCCGTCACCGTGGTGCCGACATTGACGCCGATGACCCCGGCGGCGGCCGTCGCGAGCGGAATCACGCCACCGGCGGTGGCGGTCAGCACCACCGTCATCGCCGCGCTCGAGGACTGCATGAGTACGGTCAGCAGCATGCCGGCCAGCACCGGCATCAGCACGCCGAGGAAGGGCATGCCGGCAAAGGCATCGAAACGCAGGTCGTTGCCGATGCCGGCAAAGGCCTCGCGCAGTACGTCGATGCCCACGAACAGCGTGCCGAAGCCGGCCAGCGCAAGGCCGATCGCCCCCCGGCGCCGGCCCTCGCCGGTCAGGTGCAGCAGCATGCCGATGCCGACCAGGGGCAGCGCAAAGGCCTCGATCTTGATCTTGAAACCGATCATGGCCACCAGCCAGCCGGTCATGGTGGTGCCGACATTGGAGCCGAAGATCACCCAGATGGCCTGGCCGAAGCTGAGCAGGCCGGCATTGACGAAACCGATGGTGGCGACGGTGACGGCGCTAGAGGACTGCACGAGGCCGGTGACCAGGATGCCGGCACCGAGGCCGCGGGCACGGGTCCGCGTCCACTGCCCGAGGATGTGCTCCAGCGCCGGGCCGGCGGCACGCTTCAGGCCGTCGGTCAGCAGCCACATGCCGAGCAGGAAGAGGCCGAGGCCGCCTAGGAACTGGGTGACGAGTGCGCTCATGAATGCCGCAAGCCGGAATGCCGTCAAAGTTGAGGCGAGAGTATCGCCCGGCGCCAACGACCGTGCAGCCGGCACGGTGCTAGTTTTGTCACGGCCGACCGCGGCAGGCGACAGCGCGGGCGCGGGCGGTGATAATCGCCCGCCTCACCCTTCCGCCCGCCCGGGCGCCATCTCCGGAATCCGCTTTTGTCCTCATCCTTTGCTGAACTCGGCCTGCTCCCGGCCCTGGTACGTGCGCTCGGCGAGCGCGGCTACACCACGCCCACCCCCATCCAGACCCAGGCCATCCCGGCCGTGCTCGAAGGCCGCGACCTGCTCGCCGCCGCCCAGACCGGCACCGGCAAGACCGCCGGCTTCACGCTGCCCCTGCTGCAGCGCATCGCGCAGATCGACTTCGGCCGCCAGAACGGCAAGGCCAAGATCCGCGTGCTGATCCTGACGCCGACGCGCGAGCTCGCGGCACAGGTCGAAGAATCCGTGCGCCACTACGGCAAGTACGTCGACGTGAAATCCATGGTCATGTTCGGCGGCGTCAACATCAATCCGCAGAAGGAAAAGCTGAACCGCCGCGTCGACATCCTGGTCGCCACGCCGGGCCGCCTGCTCGACCATGTCGGCCAGAAGACCATCGACCTCTCCGGTATCGACACGCTGGTGCTGGACGAGGCCGACCGCATGCTGGACATGGGCTTCATCCGCGACATCCGCCGCATCCTGCCGCTGTTACCCGCCGACCGGCAGAACCTGCTGTTCTCGGCCACCTTCTCCGACGAGATCAAGACGCTGGCCGCCGGCATTCTCAACAACCCGCTGGAAATCGAGGTGGCGCGCCGCAACACGCCGGCCGAGCTGGTGACACAGCGCGTGCACCCGGTGGACCGCGACAAGAAGCGCCCGCTGCTGGAGCGGCTGATCCGCGACGGCGACTGGCACCAGGTGCTGGTGTTCACGCGCACCAAGCACGGTGCCAACCGCCTGGCCGAGCAGTTGGACAAGAGCGGCATCAGTGCGCTGCCCATCCACGGCAACAAGAGCCAGTCGGCGCGCGAGCGCGCGCTGCGCGAGTTCAAGGACGGCTCCCTGCGCGTACTGGTGGCCACCGACATCGCGGCGCGCGGCATCGACATCGACGGCCTGCCGCATGTGGTGAACTACGAGCTGCCGAACACGCCGGAAGACTATGTGCACCGCATCGGCCGCACCGGCCGTGCCGGGGCCTCGGGCGAGGCGGTGTCGCTGGTCTGCGTCGACGAGTTCAAGCTGCTGGCCGACATCGAGAAGCTGATGAAGCGCCGGCTGGAACAGGTGGTGCTGCCCGGCTTCGAGCCTGACTTGAGCGTGGCACCCGAACCGCTGCGCAAGGCGCGCGAACCGCGTCCGCCGCGGCAGAAGCCGGCCGGTGGCAATGCCCGGGGCGGCGCCGGTGGCGGCAAGCCGGGCGGCCGCTCCGAGGGCCCGGCCAAGCAGCCGCAGCCGAAGCCCCGCCCCAAAGCCGGAAGCGGCCCGAAGCCGGCCGGCAGCCCGGAGGCCAACGGCAACCGCAGCGGCAATCGCGGCGGCGGCCAGCCCGGAGGCGGCAATGGCGGTGGCGGCAACAGCAAGCGCGGCAACAGCGGCCACCGTGACGGCAGCCGGCGCCCCGGTGGCAGCGGCGGCCGCGCGGGCTAAGTTCATGCCCACCCGCCCCGCGGCGCGAAACATGGCCTGCCGCTGCGGGGTTACCTCGCGACACCACAGGGCATGACGACAGCCCGGGGATAAGCCTTTATTTACATGCGACACAAGGTAAGGATGCGCTTACTTTGTGTCGCTGGCCCGGGCCCGGCCGGGCCCGGCTGATGCACGTCATTGGGTGTCGGTCACCTTTCTGTCACAATCGCGCCGCTTTTTTGCCTCCCTGACGGTGACCCCGTGGAACTCAAGCACATCAATGAACTCGAGCGCGCGACCAAGAAAGGTCGTGCCGAACTCTTCCGGCTCGGTATCGGCCTGCTCTTCATCCTCGGCGTGATGGTCTACGCCTCCTTCCGTGGCGGCGAAGGCGGCATGCTGCTGATCGTGGCCGCCGTGGTCGGCGGCTACATGGCGATGAACATCGGCGCCAACGACGTGGCCAACAACGTCGGCCCGGCGGTCGGCTCCAAAGCGCTGACACTGGGTGGTGCGCTGGCCATCGCCGCCATCTTCGAGGCCGCAGGCGCCCTGCTCGCCGGCGGCGACGTGGTCGGCACCATCCGCAGCGGCATCATCAATCCGGCGCTGATTCCCGACACCGACAACTTCGTCTGGCTGATGCTGGCGGCGCTGCTGGCGGCGGCACTGTGGCTCAACCTTGCCACCGCCGTCGGCGCGCCGGTGTCGACCACGCACTCGATTGTCGGCGCCGTGCTGGGCGCCGGCATGGCCGCCGCCGGCCCGGCCATCGTGGCCTGGGGCAAGATGGGCGAAATTGCCGCCAGCTGGGTGATCTCGCCGGTGCTGGGCGGCCTGATTGCCGCGGCCTTCCTGTACCTGGTCAAGCGCAGCATCACCTACCAGCAGGACATGGTGGCGGCGGCGCGGCGCATGGTGCCCTGGCTTGTGGCCTTCATGGCCTGGGCCTTCACCACCTACCTGATCCAGAAAGGCCTGTCGCGCATCTGGAAGACCAGCTTCACCGAAGCCGCGCTGGTCGGCCTCGGCATGGCCGTGCTGTTCTACTTCTTCACCCGCTGGCGGGTGGCGCTGCGCGTGTTCAACAGTGGCAGCACGGCCAAGCAGAACGTCAACCAGCTGTTCACCGTGCCGCTGATCTTCGCCGCCGCGCTGCTCAGCTTCGCGCACGGCTCGAATGACGTGGCCAATGCCGTCGGCCCGCTGGCGGCGATTGTCGATGTCTACAGCAGTGCCGAACGCACCATCCACAGCTCGGCGCCGATTCCGCTCTGGGTGATGATGGTGGGCGCACTCGGCATCGCCGTCGGCCTCGCGCTGTTCGGGCCCAAGGTCATCCGCACCGTGGGTTCGGAAATCACCGAACTTGACCAGATGCGCGCCTACTGCATCGCGATGTCGGCCACCATCACCGTGATCATCGCCAGCGCCATGGGCCTGCCGGTCAGCTCCACGCACATCGCCGTCGGCGGCGTGTTCGGCGTCGGCTTCCTGCGCGAGTACCTGAAGCGCAACTACGACCGCATGGTGGCCGACATCAAGGCCCACCACCCGGAGGGTGACCAGGCCGCCATCGACGCCTTCATGGTGCGCTTCGGTCGCGCCAGCATCGAGGAAAAGGGCGAGCTGCTGCGCGAACTCAAGGCCGCCGCCAAGAAGCAGATGGACCCGGCGCACTTCTCCAAGGCCGAGCGCAGCGACCTGCGCAAGGTCTATCGCCACGAGCTGGTGAAGCGCTCGCAGCTGATGAAGATCGTCGCCGCCTGGGTGGTGACGGTGCCGGCCACGGCCATCATGGCCGCCATGCTGTTCTTCATGATCCGCGGCATGATGGTCGGCGCCTGAGCCAACGCCAGTCGCCAATAAAAAACCGGGCCGCGTGCCCGGTTTTTTATTGGCTGGCTGAACAGCGTTTTCCGTCAGCGATGATCGGCCGGCGCACCGCCGGCAGGACGCGGGCTCACCGCCACCGTGGTGACCCGGGTGTCCAGCATTTCCTCGATGCGCAACTCGGCCGCCGCCAGCACCAGCACCGCCCCCACGACCATGCCCTCGTCACCGAGGCCCCGGCGCAGCAATTCCTGCAGGCTCAGCGCCGGGTCGTCACCGAGCGCCAGGCCATAGGAATGCAGCACTTCGCCGACACGCGTCATGCCTTTCAGGCGCACGCCGTCGGGCAGCACCTCGGCCGCCGCCGGGCCGGCGAACACGCGCTCGACAAAGGCGCGCACCGCCGGCTGCAGCACCACGTACAGATGGTCACCGGCCAGCAACTGCGTCGAACCGCGCGGCGGCAGCACCGTCTTGCCGCGCGTGATCATGGCCACCACCACGCCTTCGGGCAGCGCCAGCTGCGACAGGCGCCAGCCCACCGCGCGCGAGGCCGGCCCCAGCGTGTATTCGACGATGTCGGCATCGACCTCGCCAAGCGCGGTGATTTCCAGCGTGGCCGCCGGGGTCGCCGGCGGCGGCTCGATGAGCCCGAGTCGGCGCGCCAGCCCGTGCAGCGTGGCGCCCTGCAGGATGGCTGACACCAGCACCACGAAGAACACCACGTTGAAGATCAGCGCCGCCCCGGGCAGGCCGAACAAGAGCGGGAAAATGGCGAGAATGATGGGCACCGAGCCGCGCAGCCCGCCCCAGGACAGCAGCATCATCTCGCGTGCCGTGAAGCCGAAGGGCAGGAGCAGCGGCACCACGGCCAGCGGCCGCGCCAGGAACACCAGCGCCAGTGCAATCGCCAGCCCCTCCTTCCACACCTGGAGCAGGGCCACCGGGTTCACCAGCAGGCCGAGCACGACGAACATCATGATCTGGCTGAGCCAGGCCAGGCCGTCATGGAACAGCAGGCTGCCGCGCTGGAACACGAAGCGGCTGTTGCCGACCACGACGCCGGTGAGGAACACCGAGAGGAAGCCGCTGCCGCCCAGGTTGGCGGCGAGGCCAAAGGAAAACAGGCCGCAGGCCGCCACCAGCACCGGGTACAGGCCGGGCACGTTGAGATGCACGCCGTTGATGAGGCGCAGCGCCAGCCAGCCGACCCCGATGCCCACCAGCGCGCCGACGCCCATCTGCTGCAGGAACAGCATCAGCAGGCCGGCACCGGGCGTGAGGCCGTTGACCAGCACCTCGAGCAGGCCGACGGTGAGGAAGATCGCCATCGGGTCGTTGGAGGCGCTTTCCACTTCCAGCACCGACTTCAGGCGCGCATTGATGTGGATGCCGGCGCTGCGCAGCAGCGAGAACACCGCGGCAGCATCGGTGGAGCCGACAATCGCGCCCAGCAGCAGGCACTCCGGCAGCGGCAGGTCGAGGATGTGGTAGGCGACCAGGCCGGTGACCAGCGCAGTGAGCAGCACGCCGAAGGTGGCCAAGAGCGCCGCCGGCTGCCACACCCGGCGCACGGCCGCGGTCTGCGTCTGCAGGCCGCCGTCATAAAGAATCATGGCCAGCGCCAGCGTGCCGAGCGCGTGGGCCACCGGCGCATTGTCGAAGGCGATGCCGCCGATGCCGGCCTCGCCGGCCAGCATGCCGACGCCCAGGAACAGCACCAGCACGGGCAGGCCGAGACGGGCCGACACCTTGCTCGAGGTCACACCGAGCAGCAGCAGGAATCCCGCCAGCAGGATCAGCTTGTCGATCAGGAACACCGCACTTCCCCCGGA
>DAIRDY010000086.1:0-8863 GCA_036795935.1 Moraxellaceae bacterium
GGGGGCCCAGTGTCTTTACGACTGACCTGCATGTTTCGAGGCAAGAACGTCGCTGGGTCCCCGCCTGCGCGGGGACGACCAGGGCTTAAAACAAGATCAGGGAGTCAAATATATAAATCCCTTTTCTTTGGGGGCTTGACCCCGGGGCGGGGCGGCGGCGTTCAATCCGTCATGTCCCTCATCTTTTGCCGGAGCTGCCATGAAACGTCTTTCCCTGTGCACATTCGCGTCCGGCCTGCTGGCGGCACTGTTGGCCCTGCCGGCGCAGGCCGAGCTGCCCGTGCTCAGCCTGCTGTTGCGCGGCGATGCGGCGGCCGTGGCCGAGCTGCAGCCGGTACTGGCCGGGCTCGCCGCCGAGGGCGCCATCCGCGCCACCGATCCGCAGGCGACGGCGCCGGCCGTGCAGGGCTGCCCGGCGCGCGACTTCCTCGCGCATTACGACTGCCTGCGCAGCGACCTTGCGGCCGCAATGCAGGAGCGGCCGGCGGCCGAAGGCACGCTGGTCGTGCTCTGGCTGGACCGAAGCCAGCCGGTGGCGGCCGATGCGCCACCGGGTTGGGTGCAGGTGGTCTGCCTGGGCCCGGGTGGCCAGGGCCGGCGCGCCCATCACCTTGGTTTTGACACGGCGGAGCTGGCGGCACAGACGCCGGCCGGCCGCCGTGCACGCTGGAACCTGCTGAACTGTGCGGCCAGCGCCGCACGGCCGCAGTGAGCATGCGTCGCGCGCTGCCGGTCGTGCTCGGCCTGCTGGCCGCCTGCACGCCCTTCCGGCCGGCGCCGCACCATCCGCTCGAGCGCCAGTTGCTCGCGGGACGCCATGAAGACGTGCTGGCCATGACCACGCCGGAGCGGCTGCGCGAGATCAACCAGTACGGGCCGATGGTGGCCTACGACATCGCGCAGGTGATGGTGCATGGCCGGGCGGCGCCGCCGCTGCTGTGCGCGGAAGTGCTGAAGGACTATCCGCACAGCATTGCCACCACCATGGAGGCCTGTCGGCAGTTGCAGAAGAAGCTGGCCGGTGTCGAGGTTACCGATGCCGAGTTGCAGGCTATGGACGAGGTGGCGCGGGCGCATTTTCCGCGCCTGCGCTATCTGGTCGAGGTGATGGCGCGCGTGCGCGCGGCGCCCCTGGAATAGCCGCCGGCCACCCGGCGCCGCCCAGGCACGCAGGCGGCGGGCGGGTGGTGTGCCGTCGCTGCTTCAGCGGCCGCCGGCAAAGCCGAGCTGGCGCCAGGCCTCGTAGGCCACCACGGCGGCGGAGTTGGAGAGGTTCAGGCTGCGGCTGTCGGGGCGCATCGGCAGGCGCAGCCGGCGTTCGGGCGTGAAGCCGGCCAGCACCGCATCGGGCAGGCCGCGGGTCTCCGGGCCGAACAGGAAGGCATCGTCCGCCTGCACGGCGAGCTCGTGGAAGGGGGTGCTGCCTTTCGTGGTCATCGCGAACACGCGCGCCGGCGCCACCCCGGCGAGGAACGCCGCCAGCGTGTCATGCACCTGCATGTCGGCCCATTCGTGGTAGTCGAGGCCGGCGCGGCGCAGCTTGCGGTCGTCGAGGTCGAAGCCGAGCGGGCGTATCAGGTGCAGCGCGGCGCCGGTGTTGGCGCAGAGCCGGATGATGTTGCCGGTGTTGCCGGGGATTTCCGGCTGGAAGAGGACGATGCGGATCATGGCGCGCGAGTGTAGCCGATGCCGCCGTCAACCGATCCGGGGCAGGGGCGTTAAAGACAGGGAAAGCCGGCTTCCCTTTCGTTTCCTGACCCCGAGGATATGCCCATGAAGGCCTTGATTCCCGTTTCCGCCCTGGCGCTGGCCAGCCTGCTTGCCACGCCCGTCTTTGCCGGCAAGGAGCGTCATCCCGGCGCCGAGCACCGCCGCGGCAATTTCGTCACCGAGATCCGCACCACCACCGATGACGGCAAGGTCAGCCAGCGCCGCATCGAGCAGACAGTGCGGGACGGCCGGCTTGAGCGCCGCACCGTGGTCACGGCGCCCGACGGCAAGACCGCCACCCAGACCGTGACCGCCACCCGCGATGACAAGACCGGCGAGGTCCGGCGCAAGGTCGAGGGCAGCGACTTCGACGGCAAGACCTATGTCCGTGAAAGCACGCATCGCCGCGCGGGCGAAGGCCGTCCCGGCCAGTGGCGCGAGCACGCGGCACGCAAGGGCCATGCTGACCGCGACACGCTCTGAGGCGCGCGGCATGCCGCCGGTTGTGAGGGGGCGGACGCTTGCGTATGGTAGCGCCGACCCCGTTCCCGCCCCGACGATGCCCATGACCCGGACGCCGCCCTTGAGTCTCGATGCCTTCCTGCGCGATGTCGGTCGACGCGCGCAGGTGATGGCCGAGCTCGCCACGCGTGACCGCGAGGCGGCGCTCGACATCGTGCAGGACAGCATGCTGGCGCTGGCCACGCGCTATGCCGACAAGCCGGCCGCCGAGTGGGGGCCGCTGTTCCAGACCATCCTGCAAAGCCGCATCATGGACTGGCATCGCGTGCGCACGCGCCGCGGCCGCTGGTTCACCTGGCTGGCACCGCGCGCTGACGAGGACGATAGCGACCCCTGGGCCGACGTGCCCGAGCAGCAGAGCTCCGATCCTGCACTGCTGCTGGAGCGCGCGCGCGACATGGCGACCGTGCAGGCGGCGCTGGCCGACCTGCCGCTGCGCCAGCAGCAAGCCTTCCTGCTGCGCATCTGGGAGGGACTGGATACCGCGGACACGGCCCGTGCCATGGGCTGTTCCGAAGGCAGTGTGAAAACGCATCTGTCGCGCGCGCTGCATGTGCTGCGCGCACGCCTGGAGGTGGGCGATGAAAACGACTGAACCCGAATCCCGCCACGAACTGGCGCCGGCTGACCGCGCGCTGGCCGAGGCCCTGCACCAGACGCTGGAGCAGTCGGCGCGCACGCCCGACACCGCGCTCGATGCGGCGCTGGCTGCGACCCGTGCGCAGGTGCGCGAACTCGCCGCGCAGCCGCACCGGCGTCATCGCGGCTGGCTGCTCGCCGGCGGCGTTGCGCTGGCGGCCAGTCTCGCGGTGGTGGTGATCCTGCCCGATGCGCGCCGGCCCACGGGCAGCGGCGTGTCGGTGGTGAATCTGGCGGCGGTGCCGCCGGTGGCGCTGGATCCGCAGCTGCTGGAAGACATGGATCTGTTGCTGGCGCTCGATGCTCCGGCAAACGGCTCATGATCAGGTTGCGAGGTGCATCCATGAAAATGTTGTGGCTGGGCTGTGTGCTGGCCGTACTGGCCGGGCCGGTGCTGGCAGACGGCCGTGATTTCGAGCGCCTCGATCCCGAGACGCGCGTGCTGCTCGGCAAGTTCCGTGACGACTGGCAGCGCCTGCCGCCGGAAAAGCGCGAGGCGCTGGTGCAGCGGGCGCAGGAGTGGAAGCGCCTGCCGCCGGAAAAGCGCGAGGAGCTGAAAGCGCGGCACGAGCGCTTCCGCCAGCTGCCGCCCGCGGAGCAGCAGGCCCTGCGCGAGCGTTTCCGCGAATGGCGCGAGCTGCCGCCGGAGGAGCGCCGCGCCCGCCGCGAGCAGTTGCGCGAGCGTCTGCACGACGACCATCCACGCGGTGGCCCGCCCGGCCAGCAGCGCGACAAGGAACGCAAGCCGAAGAAGGACAAAGGCGAGCGGCGTCACGACAGGGATGATGACGAGCGTGGGCCGCCACGCGGTCGCGAGTAGTCTGGCGGTGCGCCAGCGTTGCCCGACACGCCGCTTGAAAAGCAGAAGGCCCGCAATCGCGGGCCTTCTGCTTTTCAGCAAACGTCACCCATGGACCTCAGTCCTCGTCGTCGTCGCCGGCGACTTCCATCTTCAGTTCCTTGATCTTGCGCGTCAGCGTGTTGCGGCCCCAGCCCAGCAGCTCGGCGGCGTCGCGCCGGCGGCCGCCGGTATGGTTCAGCGCACAGGTGATCATGATCTTCTCGAAGGCCGGCATCGCCGTGTCGAGCAGTGGCTGGCCGCCGGCGGCGAGCTGCTTGCGCGCCCAGTCGGCCAGCGCCTGCTCCCAGTTCTGTGCCGGCCGCGCCGCCGCATCGCTGTCGGCCATGTTGCGCAGTTCCGGCGGCAGGTCGCTGACCAGGATTTCGCGGCCGGAGGCCATCACCGTCAGCCAGCGGCAGGTGTTCTCGAGCTGGCGCACATTGCCCGGCCACGGCAGCTGCTGCAGGTAGGCCGCGGTTTCCGGACGCAGCACCTTGTGCTCCACGTTCAGCTCGCGCGCGGCGCGCACCAGGAAGTGCGCCACCAGCGTCGGGATGTCCTCGCGGCGGTCGCGCAGGCGCGGGATGTGCACGCGGATCACGTTCAGGCGGTGGAACAGGTCTTCGCGGAACTTGCCTTCGGCCACCAGCCGCTCGAGGTTCTGGTGGGTGGCGGCGATGATGCGCACGTCCACCTTCACCGGCGTGTGGCCGCCGACACGGTAGAACTCGCCGTCGGCCAGCACGCGCAGCAGGCGGGTCTGGGTTTCCAGCGGCATGTCGCCGATTTCGTCGAGGAACAGCGTGCCGCCGTTGGCCTGCTCGAAGCGGCCCTGGCGCTGCGCACTGGCGCCGGTGAAGGCGCCTTTCTCGTGGCCGAACAGCTCCGACTCCATCAGGTCTTTCGGAATCGCCGCCATGTTGAGCGCAATGAAGGGGCGGCTGGCGCGCGGCGAGTGGCGATGCAGCGCATGCGCCACCAGTTCCTTGCCGGTACCCGATTCGCCGTTGATGAGCACGGTGATGTTGGAGTTGGACAGGCGGCCGATGGCGCGGAACACCTCCTGCATTGCCGGCGACTCGCCGATGATCTCGGGCGTGGCCGCCGTCTCCACCGGCGAGCCGGCATTCTTCAGTTGCTCGTGGTGGTGGGCGACCGCGCGTTTCACCAGCGCGATGGCTTCATCCACGTCGAACGGCTTGGGCAGGTATTCGAAGGCGCCGCCCTGGTATGACGACACTGCGGAGTCGAGGTCGGAGTGCGCCGTCATGATGATGACGGGCAGGTCGGGGTATTCGAGGCGGATTTTCGTCAGCAGCGTCAGGCCGTCGATGCCGGGCATGCGGATGTCGCTGATGATGGCGTCCGGCCTTTCCTTGGCCAGCCGCGCCAGCGCGGCGTTGCCGTCCTCAAAGGCGCTGGCCTCCATGCCCTCCTGCATCAGGGCCTTTTCCAGCACCCAGCGTATCGAGCGGTCGTCGTCGATGATCCATACCTTGTCCGCGCTCATGATGGTGTTCCCCCGGGGTGATGCAGCCGGCGCATGCCGCGCCGGTGAACGTGAAATGAATCAGGCTGCCGAGTCATTGCCGAGCTCCAGTGGCAGCAGGATGCTGAATGTGGTCTGGCCCGGTTTCGATTCGCATTCGATCAGGCCGTGGTACTGGTGCACGATGTCCTGTGCAATCGAGAGGCCAAGTCCGGTGCCGTTGGCCCGGCCGCTGACCATCGGATAGAAAATTGATTCCAGCAGTGTCTCGGGAATGCCGGGGCCGTTGTCGATGATGTCGATGCGTGCCACCAGGCGATGGCGCACGGCGCCGATGGTGAACTGGCGCAGCGGCCGCGTGCGCATGATGATGGTCGGCTGCTGCTGGTCAGGATTTTCCATCAGCGCCTGCAGGGCATTGCCGCTGATGTTGAGGATGGCCTGGATCAGCTGGTCGGGATCGGCAGTGAGCTCGGGCAGCGAGGGGTCATAGTCGCGGCGCAGCGTGACGCGGCCCTCGGCCTCGACCAGCAGCAGCGAACGCACGCGCTCCAGGCATTCGTGGATGTTCACGCGCTGCAGCTCGGGCAGCTTGCGCGGCCCCAGCATGCGGTCCGCCAGGTTGCGCAGGCGGTCGGTCTCTTCGACGATGATGTTGGTGTAGTCGCGCAGCTCGTTCGATGGCAGCGCCCGCGCCAGCAGTTGCGCGGCGCCGCGGATGCCGCCCAGCGGATTCTTGATCTCGTGGGCGACGCCGCGGATCAGCGCGCGTGTCGCCTGGTGGTTGGCGAGGATGGCCTCCTCGCGCGAGATGCGCAGCAGGCGGTCCATCTGCTGCAGTTCGATCAGGAGTGCCGGCGGATGGCCGGGCGTGATCAGCGTGGCCACGGTGTAGTCGGCGACGATTTCCTGCAGGCCGACGCGCAGATGCGCCTCGCGCTTGGTAAAGGGGTGCGAGGTGGCCAGGGTCTGGCGCAGCACGGTGTCGAGATCGGTTTCGCCCAGGTCCACCAGGCAGTCGGTGAGCGCGGCGCCGGTGGCGCGCAACCGGCTCATGGCCAGCAGGGCCTCGGCCGCCGGGTTCAGGTAACGCACGATGAGGGCGTCATCGACGTAGAGCACGGCGGTGCTCAGGTTGTCGAGCAGGCGTTTGGCGAAGGCGTTGTCCTGCATGAAGGTCCTGCCGGTCTGGGTCGGGCCCCGGTCCGGGGCGGTTCTGGTGGGGGCAAAGCAATAAGTGCACCAATCCGGCCAGCCCCGGTGTCGGCGGCCTTGCGCCATGATGGTGCAGCTGTTTGTGGCCACCCCCGGCCAATGATCCCCGGCAGTATTGCCCTGTTATGGTGCGCTTGGCGAGCATGCGCGCGAGAAAGGTGCTTATTGATGGTGCGTGCTGGTGCGCGCGCCTCAGGGTGGCCCGGCCCCCGGGCCGGCAGTACAATCGCCCACTTTTTGCACGCCGCCCTGCCGGCCCGAGGTTTTCGCCATGTCCCAGTCCGCCCCCAAGGTCGGTTTCGTCAGCCTGGGTTGCCCCAAGGCGCTGGTCGATTCCGAGCGCATCCTGACCCAGCTGCGCAGCGAGGGTTACCAGGTCTCGGCCACCTACGACGGCGCCGACCTCGTCGTGGTCAATACCTGCGGCTTCATCGATTCGGCGGTGCAGGAGTCGCTGGACGCCATCGGCGAGGCGCTGGCCGAGAACGGCAAGGTCATCGTCACCGGCTGCCTCGGCAAGAAGGAAGACGTGATTCGCGAGGCGCACCCGTCCGTGCTCAAGGTCACCGGTCCGCATGCCTATGAAGAAGTCATGGGCGCCGTGCACCAGTACCTGCCGCCGAAGCACGACCCCTTCATGGACCTCGTGCCGCCGCAGGGCGTGCGCCTGACGCCCAAGCATTACGCCTACGTGAAGATTTCCGAAGGCTGCAACCACCGCTGCACCTTCTGCATCATCCCCTCGATGCGCGGCGACCTCGTCTCGCGCCCCGTCGGCTCGGTGATGGCCGAGGCCGAGAACCTGGCCAAGGCTGGCGTGAAAGAACTGCTGATCATTTCCCAGGACACCAGTGCCTACGGCGTCGATCTCAAGTACAAGCTGGATTTCTGGGGCGGTCGCCCGCTGAAGACGCGCATGAAGGAAATGTGCGAGGCCATGGGCGAACTCGGCGTGTGGGTGCGCCTGCATTACGTGTACCCCTACCCGCATGTCGACGACATCATCCCGCTGATGGCCGAAGGCAAGATCCTTCCCTACCTCGACATTCCCTTCCAGCACGGCAGCCCCAGCGTGCTCGCCCGCATGAAGCGCCCGGCCCATGCCGAAGACACGCTGGCGCGCATCAGGCGCTGGCGCGAGATCTGCCCGGACCTCACGCTGCGCTCGACCTTCATCGTCGGCTTCCCCGGTGAAACCGAGGCAGAATTCCAGGAACTGCTGGACTGGCTGCGCGAGGCCGACCTCGACCGTGTCGGCTGCTTCCCGTACTCGCCGGTGGAAGGCGCGCGCGCCAACGACCTGCCTGATCCGGTGCCGGAGGAAGTGAAGCAGGAGCGTTACGAGCGCTTCATGGCGCTGGCTGCGGAAATTTCCGCCGCGCGTCTGGCCAAGAAAGTGGGCCGCGAGATGACCGTGCTGGTCGACGAGATCGATCACGAGAACGGCGTCGCCGTCGCGCGCTCGATGGCCGATGCACCGGAAATCGACGGCAACGTGTTTGTCGAAGGCGAAGGTGCCACGGCGCTCAAGGTCGGCGAGTTTGCGCGCGTGCGCATCACCGATGCCGACGAGTACGACCTTTACGCCGAGCGCCTGGCCTGATGCCGGGGGCTTCGAGATGACCGGGTTGCGCGAACACCCCGTCATTGCCGCCGACGGCCACCGCTTCGGGCTGCGCCTGTTTGCCGCGGCCGACGCACGCGCTGTCATCGTGCTGGCGCCCGCCATGGGCGTGCCGGCCTCGTACTACGACCGCTTTGCACTCGCGCTGGCCGAACGCGGCGTGCATGTCGCCGTCACCGACCTGCGCGGCCAGGCCACGAGTTCCCTGCGCGCCGGTCGCGACTGCGACTGGGGTTATGCCGACATGGTGGAAAAGGACTGGCCGGCACTGATGGCCGCAGTGGGCGTGCTCTGGCCCGGCCTGCCGCTGTGGCTGCTCGGGCACAGCCAGGGCGGCCAGCTCTCGTTGCTGTATCTCGCGCATCGTCCGGCCGAAGTGGCGGGCGTGCTCACCATTGCCTGCGGCAGCACCTATTTCCGTGGCTGGGATTTCCCGCACAACCTGAAAATCCTGCTGCAGACGCAGATGGTGCGCCTGCCCGCGGCGCTGCTCGGGCATTTCCCGGGGCAGCAGATGGGCTTTGGCGGGCGCCAGGCGCGCTCGGAAATGGCGGACTGGGCGAATGCCGCGCTCGACGGCCGTTACGACCTGCGCGGCGCGGCCCTCGACTACGAGGCGGCGCTGGCCGCGGCCGAGAAGCCTGCCCACCTGTTTTCGCTGGAAGGCGACAGCTTCGCGCCGCAGGGCGCTACCGCGGTGCTGGCGCGCAAGCTGCCACCGGCGCTGGTGCAGCACCATCACCTGACGGCCGAGCACCTGCCGGCGGCGGCGCGCGACCATTTCCGCTGGAGCCGGCATCCGGAGCAGGTGATTCCCTTCCTG
>DAIRDY010000087.1:0-8765 GCA_036795935.1 Moraxellaceae bacterium
CGGGCTCAGCATCAGTCGTGACCTCTGCCGCCTGATGGGCGGCGAGCTCGGCGTGAGAAGCGAGCCCGGTCACGGCTCGGTGTTCACCGCCACCGTGCGTGCGGAGCGGGTGCCGGGGGCGCGACCACGGCTGGCCTGGCCGGCTGGCCTCAAGCCCTTGCGCCTGTTGCTGGTGGATGGCGAGGCGCGTTTCTGCGAGGTGATGGCGCGTGAGGCGGCCTCGCCCGGCCTCGCCATCACCACTGTCGGCAGCGGCGATGCGGCGCTGGCGCGGCTGCGCGATGCCGCGGCCGACGGCCATGGCTTCGACCTGCTCGCCACGGCGCTGCAACTGCCGGACATGAACGGTCTCAGCCTGCATGAGCGCATCGGCCGCGAGCCCGGCCTCAGCCATATCAAGACCCTGCTGTTTGCCCTGCCGCAATTGCAGCCCAGCCCCGGCGTGCTGGTGCATGCCGGTGTCGCCCATGCCTTCGAGCGCCCGGTGCTGGCACGCGAGTTGCGCCAGGCCGTGCTCGCCGTGGTGCGCCAACAGCCCGATGAGGCACCGGTGCAGCGCGCCGAGCTGCCGCAGTACCCGGGCCTGCGCGTGCTGGTGGCCGAGGACAACCGCACCAACCAGGTGGTAATCCAGGGCCTGTTGCGCCGCTTCGGCATCCAGGCCGAGCTGGCCGAGAACGGCGAACAGGCACTGGCGGCCATGCGCCGGGCGCGCGCCGGCTTCGACCTCGTGCTCATGGACTGCGAGATGCCGGTCATGGACGGCTACAGCGCCGCGCGCGAAATCCGTCGTTTCGAGGCCGCCGAAGGCCGGCCGCGCACGCCGATCGTGGCCATCAGCGCCCATGTCACCCAGCACCATGTCGACAACTGCTATGCCGCCGGCATGGATGACCATCTGCCCAAGCCGGTGAACCTGCGCCTGCTCGGCGACAAGCTCGGACAGTGGGCGCCGGTCCAGGCTGGTCCCGGCTGACGGCAAGGCTTGCCGCCGGGGCAGGGCGCACGGGTATCATCTGACCAATTGGTCATAACTGGCGGTCGCAGGCCGCCTTCGGGAGTTCCAGCTGTGTCCCATGCCCCCCACGATCCCCATGCCCCGCTGCGCGATGACGTGCGCCTGCTCGGTCGCCTGCTTGGTGACACCCTGCGCCAGCAGGGCGGCCAGAGCCTGTTCGACACCGTCGAGCGCATACGCGTACTCGGCAAGCAGGCGCGCGATGGCGATGCCGCGGCCCGCGGCGAGCTGACGGCGCTGCTTGCGGGGCTGTCCGATGCCGAGCTGCTGCCGGTGGCACGCGCGTTCACGCAATTCCTCAACCTTGCCAACATCGCCGAGCAGTACCACCGTGTGCGCCGCCGCCGTGCCTACCAGTGGCGCAGCGATGCACCGCCACAGCCGGGCTCGCTGCGCGAGCTGTTCGTGCGCCTGCGTGCCGCCGGCCGCAGCCCGGAAGAATTGCAGGCAGCGGTGGCGGCGCTCGACATCGAACTGGTGCTGACCGCGCATCCCACCGAGATCAGCCGGCGCACGCTGATCCAGAAATACGACGACATCGCCGACTGCCTCGAGCACCTGGACCACGGCAGCCTGACGCCGCAGGAGCGCGAGCAGGAGTTGCAGGCGCTGCGCCGGCACATCACCGCGGCCTGGCATACCGACGAGATTCGCAAGACCCGGCCCACGCCCGTGGACGAGGCGAAGTGGGGTTTTACGGCGATCGAGCAGTCGTTGTGGCGCGCGGTGCCGGAGTTCCTGCGCGAATTCGACGAGGTGCTGCGCGTGCACACCGGCAAGGGCCTGCCGCTGACCGCATCGCCGGTGCGCTTTGCCTCGTGGATGGGCGGCGACCGCGATGGCAACCCCAACGTCACCCATGCCGTCACCCGCGAAGTGCTGTTGCTGGCGCGCTGGATGGCGGCCGACCTCTACTGGCGCGACATCGACGCGTTGCGCGCCGAGCTGTCGATGAGCGATTGCTCGCCGGCACTGCGCGCGGCCGTCGGTGCCGACAGCCGCGAACCCTACCGCGACCTCCTGCGCGAGGTGCGGCGCCGGCTCGCGGCAACGCGCGACTGGGCCGATGCCGCACGCCAGGGCCGCGAGGCCGATGCGACCGACATCTATCACCATACCCAGGAGCTGTTTGCGCCGCTCAAGCTTTGCTACGACTCGCTCGTGGCCTGCGGCATGCAGGAGGTGGCCGACGGCGCGCTGCTCGACGTGCTGCGGCGTGTTGCCTGCTTCGGTGTCGAGCTGCTGCGTCTCGACGTACGCCAGGACGCGGCACGCCACACCGGGGCGCTGGATGCCATCACCCGCTATCTCGGCCTCGGCAGCTATGCGGCGTGGAGCGAGGCCGAGCGCCAGGCCTTCCTGCTCGCCGAACTGGCCAATCCCCGGCCGCTGCTGCCCGCGCATCCGCATCCCGATCCGGCCTCGCCGCTGCACTCGGATGACGTGCAGGAAGTGCTGGCGACGTTCCGCGTGCTCGCCGAACAGCCGTCGGATTCGCTGGGCGCCTATGTGATCTCGATGGCGGAAACGCCCAGTGACGTGCTCGCGGTCATGCTGCTGCAGCTCAAGGCCGAGGTGCCGCAGCCGCTGCGCGTGGTGCCGCTGTTCGAGACGCTGTCCGATCTGGACGGGGCGGCGGCCTGCATCGATGCGCTGCTGTCCATTCCCTGGTACCGCGCCGCCATCGGCGACCGCCAGGAAGTGATGATCGGTTACTCGGACTCGGCCAAGGATGCCGGCTTCCTCGCCGCGAGCTGGGCGCAATACCGGGCGCAGGAGGCGCTGGCCGCCGTGGCGCAGAAGCATGGCGTGGCGCTGACGCTGTTTCATGGCCGTGGCGGCTCGGTGAGCCGTGGCGGGGCGCCGGCGCACCAGGCGCTGCTGTCGCAGCCGCCGGGCTCGGTGCAGGGCAGCATCCGCGTCACCGAGCAGGGCGAGATGATCCGCTTCAAGTTCGGCATGCCGGGCATCGCGCTGCGCAATCTCGACCTGTATGCCTCGGCCACGCTGGAGGCCACGCTGCTGCCGCCACCGGCGCCGCGCCCGGAATGGCGCGAGCTGATGCGCGAGATGACGGCGGTGTCGCTCGCGGTCTACCGCGAGACGCTGGCTGAAAAGGCGTTCGTGCGCTACCTGCGCACGGTGACGCCGGAGACCGAGTTGCAGATGTTGCCGCTGGGCTCGCGCCCGGCGCGGCGCAAGCCCAGCGGTGGAGTCGAGTCCCTGCGGGCCATTCCCTGGGTGTTCGCCTGGACGCAGGTGCGGCTGATGCTGCCGGCCTGGCTGGGCACGGCGCGCGCGCTGCGCACGGTGATGGAGGCCGGGCGCAGCGACGAGCTGCGGGCGATGGCGCGCGAGTGGCCGTACTTCGCGGCCGTGCTCGACATGCTGGAGATGGTCCTGGCCAAGGCCGACATGAACATCACCGCGAGCTATGAGGCGCGACTGGCCGGCGCTGATGCCGAGCTCACCGCGCTGGGGGCGGAATTGCGCCGTCGCCTCGAGCTCTCGCTGACCACGCTGGACCGCCTGCACGACGGCCGGCCGCTGCTCGCGCACAACCCGGTGCTTCGGCGCTCGATCAGCGTGCGCACGCCCTATATCGAGCCCTTGCACCTGCTGCAGGCGGAGCTGATGGGGCGCCGGCGCGAAGCCGGCGACGCGGGCAGCCGTTACGACCAGGCGCTGATGGTGACCATCGCCGGCATTGCGGCCGGCTTGCGCAACACCGGCTGAGGGTGCCCTGAACGCCGGCCGTGGCTGCCGTCTGTCGCCCGGCCGCTGCCGGCGCGGGCGGGGCAGGGGTATAAACAGCGCCGGGCATGACCGATGCGTCGCGCCTCCGGGGCGGTGCTGAGGCATGCCTCGGGCCAATAACAAGAACCGTCACGGATGCCTGCCATGAATGTCTTTTCCACCCTGGCCCCGCGCATTGCCCTGGCGGCCGGTGCCGCCCTGCTGACCGCCACGCTTTATGCGGCCGTAGGCCAGCAGCAGGCCGAGAGCCGGGCCACCGCCTTCTGTGCCGCCGCCAGTCCCGGCCAGAGCCGCGACCATGTGCTCGGGCGCGTGCGCGCATTGGCGGACGAGGCCGCGGCCTTTGCCTCGGCGCGCGGTGTCGCCGTGGTCTGGGGCAAGCACAGCCAGTACGCCTGCGACATCCGTTTCGACGGCGACCGGGTGGCAGTGGCCATGGTCACCGCGCTCGACTGATCCACACGTCTTCCTGCTGCACTGACAACGCCGGCGCCTGCCGGCGTTGTCGTTTCCGGGGCCGGTTCGGCGGCACGCCGGCTGTCATCGCCGCGCCATTTTTCTGCGTTTGCCGGCTTGCCGCGGGCCGCCTGGTCGCCACGCCGCCGCCGCGCCGGCACGGGGTTTCAGCCGGCGGCGACCCGCCTGCCGCTTCCCCGACATTGTCCGACACGCTGTCGCAAAAGATTCACGGCTTCGTCACGGCGCCTACACGCACCCTGCCGAAGATGGCCTCGTGAACAGAAGCGTTGAGGATGGAACGATGCAGGCAATGGCCCTGAATCCAGTCGACATGAACACCGTGGTGCTGCCGGTCGCCGTGCCGGCGCGCAGCCGGCCGCGCCTTGAGGCGCGCTTCGTCAGCCGTGACGACGAACTGCGCGAGGCGCAGCGCCTGCGTGCCGAGGTGTTCGGTGCCGAATACGGCGTGTCGTTCGCGGACGGCATCGACGCCGACCGTTTCGATGCCTTCTGCGACCACCTGAATGTCTACGACGTGGCCAACGGCCTGCTGATCGCCACCACCCGCCTGCTGTCGCGCGAAAAGGCGCGCCTTGCCGGCGGCTTCTACTCGGCCGGCGAGTTCGATCTTTCCGCGCTCGAGGCGCTGCCGGGCCGCGTGCTGGAAATCGGCCGCACCTGTGTGCATGCGGACTACCGCTCCGGTGCCGCCATCACCGTGCTCTGGTCGGCGCTGGCCGACTACCTGCTGCGCCAGGACTTCAGCTACCTGCTCGGCTGCGCCAGCATCAGCCTGCGCGATGGCGGCCATGCCTTTGCCGCCATCATGCCCGGCCTGCGCGCACAGCACCTGACCGACACCGGCCTGCGCGTGGTGCCCCACCGCGGCCTCAGCATCGACGCGCCGGCCGGCAGCAGCACCCTCAGCCTGCCGCCCCTGCTCAAGGCCTATCTGCGCATGGGCTGCAAGATCGGCGGCGAGGCCTGCTGGGACCCCGAGTTCAACTGCGCCGACGTGTTCGTGCTGCTCGACGTGGCCGCGCTGTCCGAGCGCTACGCCCAGCGCTTCCTCAAGGCCGGCTGAATCCGGTGCGCAGTGGCATGATCGAGCCGACGCCGGTGCCGGCAATGTTCACCGATGCGCTGGATGCGGTAGCCTTGGCCGGTCTTCGAGAACGGCGCATGACCGTGGCTGCCCAGCGCGACAATTCCCTCATCATCCGGTTACGTCTCTATTACCGCTTTGCCCGTCTTGGCCTGCATCTGGTCGAAGGCGCGGTGCTGGCCGTGCTCTGCGGCGCCGCCTTCGTGCAGTACCAGCCCTGGCAGCAGCCGGTGATCCGCTGGTGGCACCGCCGCTTCTGCAACATCCTGGGCCTCGAGATCCGCGTGCATGGTGCAGCGCCGGTGCCGCAGGCGCTGTGGGTGTCTAACCATGTGTCCTGGCTGGACATTCCGGTGCTCGGCGCGCATTTCCCGGTGTATTTCCTGTCCAAGGCGGAAGTGGCGCGCTGGCCGGTGGTGGGCTGGCTGGCGCGCGTCGCCGGCACGCTGTTCATCCGTCGCGGCTCCGGCGATGCCGGCCAGGTCGGCGACCAGCTCGCCGCGCACCTCACGGCCGGTCGCAACGTGCTGTTCTTCCCCGAGGGCACGACCACCGACGGCCATCGCCTGAAGCGTTTCTTCCACAAGCTGTTCACGGCCGCCGTCGCCACCGGCACCGACGTCCAGCCGGTGCTGGTCTGCTACCGCGACGAGCACGATGCGCTGCACCCGCATGCGCCCTTCGTGGGCGACGACGAATTCCTGTCGCATGCCACCGACATCCTGAAAGGCGAGGGCATGGTGGTCGACATCCTCGTGCTGCCGGCGGAGCCGGTGGCCGGTCGTGATGCACGCACGCTGGCAAAAGCCCTGGAAACGCGCATGGGCCAGGCCTTGCAGGACTTGCAGCAGCGCAATTTCTGAGCGTCATCGTCGTATGGGCCGGCGCGCTGCAATGAAAATGCAGCTCATGCCGCCACCGCATCGCGGGGCCTTGCACTTCTGGCACGATGCTGGCTTGCAAATTCTCCGACCGTCCCCATCTCGGTTGCGGTCACCGATGTCTCTACGGCGTGCGCTCCGGCGCCGGCGGCCATCGTCATTCACGGCGCGGGCGGTGACGCCTGCGCCGGATCAATGTTGCGGGCATTCGCCCGTGGCACAACATGCAGGCAATCGCGCTGCATGCATGACAGCCTGCTGAAAAGCGCCGGATAGGCCTTTTGCAGCAAACTGACAACAACAAACAGAACGAGAAAGGCGCCGTTCGAGCGCGGCAACAGCGCATTTCCCCGCGGGAGGGGGCAGGACGACTGGTCCAGGCAAGGACAGCCGTGTCCGTCCGGTGTTTCCGGGCCGGGCACATCGTCAACCGCAATGCGAGGTGTCCCTTATGTGGTCGCGAATCCGTTCGACGTTTGTCCGTACTTCCCTTGGCGCACTCGCGCTTGCCACCAGCCTGGCCGCGCTGCCGGTTCAGGCGGCGGCGCCGCGTTTCTGCGTCTTCGACCCGGCCGGCGCTGACGGCGACCTGCATGCGCTCGCCGGTCATTACCTGAAGGGCAGCGGCGTCACCTTGCTGCCCTATCACGACGAGCGCATTGCCGTGGAGGACTTCAAGGCCGGGCGCTGCGACGGCGTCGCGGTGTCCTCTTTCCGCGCCCGTGCCTTCAACGAGTTTGTGGCGTCCATCGACGCGCCGGGTGCCTTGTCCACCGCGGCCGAAATGAAAAGCCTGGCCACCGTGCTCGCCAATCCGAAGCTGGCGCCCGATCTGGTGCGCGGCAACATCGAGGTGGCGGGCGTGATTCCGCTCGGCAACCTGCATGTGCTGGTGCGCGACCGCTACCTGCACACGCCGGCCAAGCTCGCCGGGCGCCGCATTGGTGTGCTGGAGTGGGACCGTGCCCAGGCGCGCATCGTGCAGAGCCTGGGTGCGCAGCCGGTGGGCTCGGATGTCAGCCAGTACGCGCTGCGTTTCAACAACGGGCAGGTCGACGTGATTGCGGCGCCGGCGTTGCTGTTCCGTCATTTCGAGCTGGAGCGTGGTGTCGGTGAGCGCGGCGCGGTGTTCCGCTTTCCGCTGATGCCCTTGACCGCCGTGCTGCTGGTGCACAGCGACCGCTTCCCCGAGGGGTTTGCGGCGCGCCTGCGTGCCGGCATTCCGGAGCGCATCGACGCCGGCATGGCGCGCGTGGCGGCGGCCGAGGCCGCGATCAAGCCGCGCTACTGGCAGGAGCTGACCGAGGCCGAGCACACGCGCTACCGGCAGATGGTCGACGACCTGCGCGCGCAGATGCAGCGCGAGGGCTTCTACGATGCGCGCATGATGGCCCTGCTGCGCCAGGTGCGTTGCCGGCACGAGCCCTCGCGCGCCGAGTGCAGCATCGCCCGGCGCTGAGCGGCCGCCATGTTCAGTGGCGCGCGGTTGCTGTGGCCGGTGGCCGCAGGCGGGCGCGGTAGCGGCTGGGCGGCTCGCCGGTCCACTGCCGGAAGGCGCGCGTGAAATTGGCCGGGTTCACATAGCCGAGGCGCGCGGCAATCTGCTCCAGTGTCAGCGTGCTGTGCTCAAGCAGTGCATGGGCGTCGCGCCGCCGGCTCTCCTCGAGCAGCAGCAGATAGCTCGTGCCCTGCTGCTGCAGCCGGCGTTTCAGCGTGCGTGCCGATACGCAGAGATGGGCCGCCACGTCATCGAGCGCCGGGTAGCCGCCTGCGGTGGCAGGCCGCAGCGCGGCGCGCACGCGCGCGGTGAAGTCCGCCTCCTGCCCGGCGGCCAGCGCCAGTTCGCGCTCGCAGAGCGCAATCGCCTGCTGCGAGGCCAGCGGATCGGCCAGCACCGGCCGCAGGTCCAGCCAGGCGCGTGGCAGCCGCACGCGGTTCACCGGACGCCCGAAATGCACCGGCGGCAGGCGGTCGCGCCAGGTGGCGTGATAGGCCGGCTCCGGCCAGTCGAACCAGATTTCCAGC
This sequence comes from Moraxellaceae bacterium, assembly GCA_036795935.1. Lineage (GTDB taxonomy): Bacteria > Pseudomonadota > Gammaproteobacteria > Pseudomonadales > Moraxellaceae > UBA2031. Next base: position 8,246 of record DAIRDY010000087.1, read on the forward strand.
CCCGCAAGATCCGCCAGCTCGCGTCCGAGCAGCACGGCGGTACCGCGCGCCAGCCCCAGCAGCACGTTTTCGTGGAAGAAGCTGCGCAGCACCGGAATCGGGTAGCGTTCCTGCACGTCAAGGCTGACGAAATCCCCTTCCTCGGTGAGCTGCAGCGTGAAGCCCGCCTGGCGCACGCGCATGTAGCGCATCGACACTTCCTGCGCCTGGCGCAGCGTGGCGCAGCTCATCGCGGCATAGCCGAGCACGCCATGTACCGTGGGCCGCATGCGCAGGCCGTATTCATAGCCAAGGCCGGCATCGCCGGTGAGCGCCAGCGCGCGCAGCACCACCAGCGTCCATTGCTGCGGCGTCATGCGCGCCTGCGGCTGCGTGAGCAGCGCGGCATCCAGCGGAATGCCGGCCAGCAGCTCGTCCACGCCGATGCCGCGCTCGCCGGCGATTTCCACCATCAGTTGCAGGTAGGCAATCGAGATCGACGGTCGCGTCAGCTGGTAGGGGTCGGCAAGCGGGGTGGGGC
>DAIRDY010000088.1:0-6498 GCA_036795935.1 Moraxellaceae bacterium
GCCGGCGAGGCGCACCACGCGCAGGCCGCGCGGGCGGTGCAGTGCGCTGACCAGCAGCTTGTAGGTGTCGCGGTCGAAGGCGCGCTCCTCGGGTGCGGCGAGAATGGCGGCAACTTCACTCTCGTCGCGCGCCGTGCCCAGCCAGCACCAGTTGTCGATGACATGCAGCGCGCGCAGGCCGGCCGCGGCATTTTCCTCGAGCAGGCCGACCGGGCCGGCATAGGGCCACACCATCAGCGCATGCTCGCCGAGCGCAGTGAGCATCCGCAGGTTGTGCTGCACGGCAGGCTCGGCGCCTTCGCAGAAACCGTTGCAGCGTTTCAGCTGGCGCGCGGAGCAGGGCCGCGTGCTGCGGCGCTCGAGGCCGGTGGCATACAGGCAGAGGCGATGTGCATCGGCCAGCTCGCGCAGCGTCTTTTTGGCCGCGGCAGGCGAGGCAAACAGTCCGTAGAGTCTTGGCGCGCGACCGCGAATGTCCCGCGCAAACACCGGTGCCGGCGCCAGCAGGCCGTCACGGCCTTCTTCCAGCAGCAAGGAGCAGAGCTGCGCCTGCCGGCGCAGGCGGCGGTTGTGCAGCGGCTGCCGCTCCTTCACCAGTTTCGCCTCCAGCAGCAGCGCGCCAAGCTCGCCGGCCGTTTCCTGCCAGTCGATGCGCCGGGTCTGCTGGCAGAGGCGCATCTCCTTCGTGCTGCTGTGGTCGCTGGCAAAATGCGCGAGCACGCGCGAACGGATGTTCTTGCCCTTGCCGACATAGAGCAGCGCGTTTTCTTCGCCATAAAAGAAATACACGCCGGTGGCCTCCGGCAGCTCGTCGATGCTGTCGGCGTCCAGCCACGGCGGCAGCGTGGGCCGCTGGCCGATGCGGCGGATGGCCTCGGCCACCGCTGCCGTGCCCAGCTCGGCCTCGGCGGCATGGAGGAAATGCCAGACCGCGCGCGCATCGTCGAGCGCGCGGTGGCGATGCTGCATGGCAATCTGGTGGCGCGCGACCAGCGCATCCAGGCTGTGCCGCGGCTGCTCGGGGTACAGCGCGCGCGACAGCTTCACGCTGCACAGCTGCGGTGCGGAAAAGCGGATGCCCACGCGCTGGAATTCGTTGCGCAGGAAGCCGTAGTCGAAGCGCGCGTTGTGCGCGATGAACAGGCGGCCGGCCAGCCGCGCCGCGAGCGCCTCGGCAATCTCGGCAAAGGTCGGCGCCCCGGCCACCATGGCATTGCTGATGCCGGTCAGGCGTTCGATCTGGCCGGGAATGCGGCAGCCGGGATTGACCAGGGTCGACCATTCGCGCACGCCGGCCGCGTCGATCTCGACAAGGCCGACTTCGGTGATGCGGTCGACGGGGGCACGGCCGCCGGTGGTCTCGAGGTCGACGATGACGGCAGGCAGCGGCAGGCTGGCGGGAAGCGGCGTGGACATGCGGCGAGCCTACCGCAAGCGGCGCCCGGCGGCGCTGCCACAAGCGCGTCTTTGCAACGCAGGCCCGCGTCGCCGGTGTGGGTGCCGCCCAAAAGAACAGGGGGCGCCAAAGCGCCCCCTGCAGGGTCATATGCGCTGACAGCGGCCGGGAAACCCCTTTTCCAGCCGCTGTTTCCCGGCCGGCTTACTGGCGCTTCTCGACGGTCTGGCTGATCACGCCTTCCACGCGGCGGTTGGCATCGCGCCCGGCCGGCGTGGCGTTGTCGGCCACCGGCTTGTCGGGGCCGTAACCCTTGGCAGTGACGCGGCCGGCCTCGATGCCGAACTTGTCGATCAGGCGCTGGCGCACGGCATCGGCACGCTGCTGCGACAGGCGACGGTTCACCGCGGCGCTGCCGGTGTTGTCGGTGTGGCCGCCGACTTCAACCGAGGTCTGCGGGTGCTGGTTCATGAAGTCGGCCAGCTTCTTGATCTCGGCATCACCGGCGGCGTCGATGCGGGTGGAGCCGCTGGCAAACTTCACGTCGATCTTCTGCGTCACGGTCTCCTTGAGCACGATGTAGCAACCCTTGGCATCGACCTTGGCGCCCTTGCGCGTGTCGGGGCACTTGTCATCGGCATCGGGCACGCCGTCGCCGTCACTGTCGCGCGGCACGACCGGTGCCGGCGCTGGCGCCGGGGCGGGCGCGGCAGGGGCGGTCGCCACCTTCGCCGGGGCGGCGGCCGGGGCGGCCTTGGCCGCGGGCGTGGCGCTCATGCCGTCGCAGCCCGGCACGATCTTCTCGGGCGTCCAGTGGCCGGTGCGCCAGCATTCGCCACTGCTGTTGCGCCAGATCTGGCCGCTGCTGTCCTTCCAGTAGCCATCCTGCGCGCTGGCGGTGGCCGACACGGCCAGCAGGGCCGCGATGAGTCCGTGTTTCATTTCCTTTTCTCCTGTCTCCCGCCCCGGGCTGGGCTTTTTCATAACTAGCACGCGGATACCCGCCCCGCCACCGTGGCCGCGTGCCGGTTTTGTGCAGCTGCGGGCAGGCCGGGCGGCCGCTACCGTGCCGGCATGCGCATGCAGATCGTCTGGTTCAAGCGGGACCTGCGCGCCGCCCGCCATGCCGCGCTGGCGGCGGCGGCCGCCCATGGCCCGGTGCTGGGGCTGTATGTGCGCGAGCCCTCGCTGTGGTCGGCCCCCGATGCCAGTGCGCGGCAATGGGGCTTCGTGCGCGAGTCGCTGCAGTCCCTGCGTGCCGAACTGGCGGCGCTCGGGGTGCCGCTACTGGTGACAACGGCCGAGCTGCTGCCGGTGCTGACGCGCCTGCATGCCGGCATCGGCATTGCCGGCCTCTGGGCGCACGAGGAAACCGGCAACGCGCAAAGCTATGCGCGCGACATTGCAGTGGCCGGCTGGTGCCGCGAGCAGGGCATCGCCTTTCGCGAGTGCCGCCAGTTCGGCGTGATCCGCGGCCTGCGCGGCCGCCGTCATCATGACTGGGCCGGCGCCTGGGAGCGCTTCATGGCCGCGCCGCTGCCGGCGACGATGCCGGCACAGGACGCCCCGGTCCTGCCCGCGCTCGGGCTGCCCGCCGCGCCGCTCGCCTGGCGCGAGCCCGACATTGCGGGCCGCCAGCCGGGCGGGCGCGCGGCCGGGCTCGCCGCCCTCGACGACTTCCTGTCACGGCGCGTGCCGGCCTACCGCCGCGGCATGTCCAGCCCGCTGACGGCGGGCAGCGCCTGCTCCCGGCTTTCGCCCTATCTGGCCTGGGGCTGCCTGTCGATGGCCGAGGTGGACCAGGCCACCGGTGCCGCCATCGCCGGCGAAGAAGCCCTGCCGCCGCCCTTGCGCACGCCCGGGCGGCTGGCCTCGCTGCGCGCGTTTCGCGAGCGCCTGGCCTGGCATTGCCATTTCATCCAGAAGCTCGAGACGGCGCCCGAGCTGGAAATGCACAACATGCACCGCGGCTTCGACGGCCTGCGCGAAGACGCGTTCCGTGCCGACTGGTGCGCGGCCTGGGCGCGCGGTGAAACCGGCTGGCCGCTGGTGGATGCCTGCATGAAAAGCCTGATCGCCACCGGCTGGCTGAACTTCCGCATGCGCGCGATGCTGATGAGCGTGGCCGCCTACCCGCTCTGGCTGCACTGGCGCGAACCGGCACAGGTGCTGGCGCGCCTGTTCACCGACTACGAACCGGGCATTCATTACGCACAGGCGCAGATGCAGTCCGGCGTCACCGGCATCAATGCGATGCGCGTCTACCACCCGACCAAGCAGGCGCGCGACCAGGACCCGGACGGCCACTTCATCCGCCACTGGCTGCCCGCACTGGCCGCCGTGCCGGCCAGCTTCCTGGCCGAGCCCTGGCGCATGCCGCGGCCGCTGCAGGAAAAATGCGGCATGGTGCTCGGCCGCGACTATCCCGAACCGCTGACCGATCTCGACAGCGCGCTGCGCACGGCCAAGGCGCGCATGGCCGAACGCCGCGCCGCACTCGCCGGCAGTGCCGAGACCCGGCGCGTGCTCGACCGGCTGGGCTCGCGCCGGCGCAGTCGTGCAGACCGCGCGGCCGCAAGCCCCGGCCCGCGCCGGCAGAGCCCGGCCCTGCCGCCGCAACTGTCCCTGGAGTGGTGAGATGAAAGGCGTGAAGAAGCAGCACCTGCCCGAGAAAACCTGTCCGGTCTGCCAGCGGCCCTTCGCCTGGCGCCGCAAATGGGCGCGCGACTGGGCACAGGTGGTGTATTGCAGCGAGCGCTGCCGGCGCATGCCGGCATCAGCGAAGGTCGGCGCACCATGACCACGCTGCGCCTCATCCTCGGCGACCAGCTGAACGCTGCCCATCCCTGGTTCCGCCACCGGCAGGACGACGTGGTGTACGTGCTTGCCGAGCTGCAGCAGGAAGGCCGCTACGTGAAGCACCACGCGCAGAAGCTGCTCGGCTTCTTTGCCGCCATGCGCGCCTTTGCCGACGCACTGACCACGGCCGGCCATCGCGTGCATTACGTGCGCATCACCGACCGCGATGCGCAGCTCGGCTTCGTGCCGCTGCTGTGCAAGCTGGCCACGCACTACGGTGCCCGCGCACTGGCCTACCAGCTGCCGGACGAGTGGCGGCTGGACCGCGAACTCGGCACGCTGGCCGCCGCCAGCGGCCTGCCGGTGACCGTGCACGACACGCAGCACTTCTACACCACGCGCGAGGAGGTCGGCGCCTTTTTCGGCGCCAAGCAGTGGCGCATGGAGTGGTTCTATCGCCACATGCGCGCCCGCCACGGCCTGCTGATGCGTGCCGACGGGCCCGAAGGCGGGCAATGGAATTTCGACCACGACAACCGCGAGAAATGGCAAGGCGAGCCGGCGGCGCCCGTCTTCCCCGGCCGCGTGCTGGACCTGCGCACGGTCTGGGCCGACATCGAGGCGGCCGGCCTGCCGCACTTCGGCAATCCGCGCGCCCGGCAGTTCCCGTGGCCGGTGACACGACGCCAGGCGCGCGCCGACCTGCGCGACTTCATCTCACACCGGCTGCCTTATTTCGGCCGCTACCAGGACGCGATGAGCACGCACTCGCCCATGCTCTTTCACGCGCGGCTGTCGTTCGCGCTCAACACCAAGATGCTGTCGCCGCGCGAGGTGGTCGACGCCGCCGTCGCTGCCTGGCGCGACGATCCGGCACGCTATCCGCTGCCGGCCGTCGAAGGTTTCGTGCGCCAGATCATTGGCTGGCGCGAATACGTGCGCGGCGTGTACTGGGCGCGCATGCCGGGTTACGCCACGGAAAACTTTTTCGCCGCAAAGGCGCCGCTGCCGGATTTTTTCTGGACCGGGGACACCGACATGGCCTGCCTGCGCCATGCCATCACGCAGTCGCTGGAATGGGCCTATGCCCACCACATCCAGCGCCTGATGATCACCGGCAATTACGCGCTCATGGCCGGGCTGGACCCGGATGCCGTCGATGCCTGGTACCTCGGCATCTACATCGACGCCATCGAGTGGGTGGAGCTGCCGAACACGCGCGGCATGGCGCTGTGCGCCGACGGCGGCTTTGTCGCCAGCAAGCCCTATGCCGCCTCCGGCGCCTATGTGAAGCGCATGGGCGACTATTGCCGCGACTGCCGCTACGACCCCGCGGCCAAGGGCGAGACGGCCTGCCCGCTGACCGGGCTGTACTGGAACTTCATGCGCCGGCATCCGGAGCAGCTGCGCCGCTTTCCGCGACTGTGGCCGGTGCTGAAAACCGCGCAGGCGCGCCCGGGCTGACGCCGCCCCGGCCGGGACAGACGATCATCCGCCCGCGCCACGGGCCGTTTCTCCTGCCTATACTCGGGGCTCTTTTTTCTGCCCGGAGATTGCCATGCCCCCGTCAGCCCGGACTGTCGTCATCGTCGGCGCCTCGCGCGGCATCGGCGCCTGCCTGGCCCGCGAATACGCGGCCCGCGGCTGGACCCTCGGCCTGCTCGCCCGCAGCGAGGATGCCCTCGCCATGCTCGGCCACGAGTTGCGCAACGGCGGCACGCGCGTCGAAACCGCCGTGCTCGACGTGGCCGACACGGCGCGCGTGGCGCCGGTGCTCGGCGAGCTGATGCAGCGCCTCGGCCGCGTCGACCTCGTCATCGCCAATGCCGGCGTGCTCGGCTGGCGGCGCGCCGGCGACGGCAACCTCGACGAGGACCGCCGCATCATCCAGACCAACCTGATGGGTGCGATTGCCGTCATCGACGCCGCCGTCGCCCACTTCAAGCCGCAGGGTCACGGCCAGATCGCCGGCATCTCCTCGCTGTCGGCCTATCGCGGCATTCCCGGCAGCGGGGCGTACTCGGCCAGCAAGGCCGCGCTCACCAACTATCTGGAAGCGCTGCGCATGGAGGTCGCCGGCCGCGGCATCGCCGTCAGCATCGTGCATCCGGGTTTCGTGAACACCGACATCAGCCCGGGCATGGAGAAATATCCCTTCGTGGCGGCACCGGAGAAGGTGGCGAAGGAAATCGCCGACGGCCTGGAAAAGAAGCGCAAGAACATCGTGGTGCCGCGCTTCCCCTGGGCGGCGCTGATGCCGGCCATGCGCCTGCTGCCGGACAGCGTGATGAAGAAGGTGTTCT
>DAIRDY010000088.1:6598-8734 GCA_036795935.1 Moraxellaceae bacterium
CCCAGCCGCCGGCGCCGTCGGGCAGGTAGAGCACGCGGTCGTGCAGGCGCGAGGGCCGGCCCTGCCAGAACTCGATGCGCAGGGGGCTCACCGCATAGCCGCCCCAGTGCGGCGGCCGCGGCACGCCGGTGACGTACTGCGCGGCGTATTTCGCTGCGCGCGCCACCAGCGTGGCGGTACCGTCCAGCACCTGGCTCTGCAGCGAGGCCCAGGCGCCAATGCGGCTCTGGTAGGGGCGGCTGGCGAAATAGGCGTCGGCGGTCTCGGGAGCCACTTTCTGCACCGCGCCCTCGATGCGCACCTGGCGCTCCAGCTCCGGCCAGAAGAAGGTGAGGGCGGCCTGCGGCACGGCCGCCAGCTGCCGCCCCTTGCGACTGTCGTAGTTGGTATAGAAAACGAAGGCGCCGGCCTCGATGCCCTTGAGCAGCACCACGCGCCCGGCCGGCCGGCCGTCTTCGACGGTGGCCAGGTGCATGGCGGTGGGCTCGTGCACCTGCGCGGCAATCGCCTCGTCCAGCCAGCGGCTGAACTGGGCCAGCGGATCCGGCAGGCAGTCCTCGGGGCCGAGGCTGTGCCGGCTGTAGTCCTGGCGGATGTGGGCAATGTCGTCGCGGCGGCTCATCGCAGCTCCTCGTGGTGGCGCAGGCCGCCAGTGTAGCGGCGGGCGCCGGCACTGGCAGCCATACAGGCGCCGGCCTGCCGCTGGCGCCGGATGCACACCGCAGGTCACAAACGGATACGTTCTCTGACGTGGCGCAGGCGCGAGGCCGGAAAAGCTGCGTTATCCTACGCGGGTTTTCGGGGAGGCCGTCAGGGAAGAAGTCGTCGGCGCCCCGTCCTGCCGTTGAAAAGGAAGCCTCCCATGACCCCGCTCGGACCCGTCGACCAGCTTTTCCTCATGCTGGAGAAGCGCCAGCAGCCCATGCATGTGGCCGGCCTGCAGCTCTTCACCTTCCCCGAGGACGCGGGTCCGAAATACATCCGCGAGCTGGCCGAGCAGATGCGCGAGTGCTGCACGCCGCAGGGCCTGTTCCGGCGCCGCATCGTCAGCCGTGGCGGCCTGCCGTTCTGGGACACCGACGAGCATTTCGACATCGACCACCACTTCCGCCACGAGGCCCTGCCCAAGCCCGGTCGCATCCGCGAGCTCTTGTCGCTGGTCTCGGCCGAGCACTCCAACCTGCTGGACCGCGAGCGGCCGCTGTGGGAGGTGCACCTGATCGAGGGCATCCAGGGCAAGCGTTTCGCGCTCTATTCCAAGATCCACCACTCGATGGTCGACGGCGTGGCCGCCATGCGCATGGGCATGCGCGCGCTGTCCACCGACCCCAACGAACGCAACCTGCCGCCGGTGTGGGCCATGCCGCCGCGCAAGAAGCCGGTCAGCCTGAACCCCACCGATGTCGCCGGCGGCATGGCGCGACTCACCGCCGGCCTCGGCAAGCAGGCCTCGTCGCTGCCGAATGTCGTCCGCGAAATCATGAAGGTGACGAACAAGGCACGGCGCAATCCGGATTACGTGTCGGTGTTCCAGGCGCCGCACTCGCTGCTCAACGAACGCATCACCGGCTCCCGCCGCTTTGCCGCCCAGTCGTATTCGATGACCCGCGTGAAGGCGATTGCCAAGGCCTTCGATGCCACCGTCAACGACGTGGTGCTGGCCATGTGCGGCAGTGCGCTGCGCGAGTACCTGATCAGCCAGAACGCGCTGCCCGACCAGCCGCTGATCGCCATGGTGCCGGTGTCGCTGCGCCAGGACGACAGCGACTCGGGCAACCAGATCGCGATGATCCTGGCCAACCTGGGCACGCACATCGCCGACCCCACCAACCGCCTGCGCCTGATCAAGGCCTCGGTGCAGGAAGCGAAAGACCGCTTCCGCGGCATGACGCCGGAAGAAATCCTGAATTACACCGCGCTGACGCTGGCGCCCGCCGGCTTTTCGCTGCTCACCGGCCTCGCGCCGAAATGGCAGGCCTTCAACGTGGTGATCTCCAACGTGCCGGGCCCGAAGGAGCCGCTGTACTGGAACGGCGCACGCCTGCAGGGCATGTACCCGGTGTCCATCGTGCTCGACCGCATCGCGCTCAACATCACGCTGACCAGCTATTGCGACTCGCTGGAGTTCGGCCTGAT
>DAIRDY010000089.1:0-6834 GCA_036795935.1 Moraxellaceae bacterium
CACAGCCCTCGTCCGCCATCGGCGGGGCCAGCAGCAGGTACATCACCGGCGTCACGAGACGCGCGAGGAAGGTGGAGGACACCAGGCCGCCGATGATCACCCAGGCCAGCGGCGAGTACAGCGCGCTGCCCTGCAGCGCCAGCGGCATGAGGCCGCCAATCGCCGTCAGCGAGGTGAGCAGGATGGGCAGGAAGCGCACTTCGCCGGCTTCCTGTATCGCCGCCAGCAGGGGCTTGCCCTGTTCACGCAACTGGTGCGTGAAATCCACCAGCAGGATGGAGTTCTTGATCTCGATGCCGATCAGCGCGATGAAGCCGACCACCGCCATGAACGACAGCGAATAGCCGGAGAGCAGGAGTGCCAGCAGGCCGCCGATGACGCCGAGCGGAATCACGCCGGCCACGATGGCGGTGCTGCGGAAATTGCCGAACTCCAGGATCAGCACGGCGAGGATGCCGAACACCGCGATCATGGCCGCCGTGTTGAGCCCGGCAAAGCTGTCCTGCCGTGCCTCGCGCTGGCCGGCGGCCACATAGCGGTAGCCCGGCGGCAGCGGTTCTTTGGCCAGTTCGGCCAGAATCGCGTCCGTCACCTTCTCGATGTTGTGGCCGCTGGCCGCATAGGCGGTGACAGTGACGGCGCGCTGGCGCTTGTAGCGCGGGATCACGTTGGGTGCCGTCACCAGCCGCGGCGTGGCGACCTGTGCCAGCGGCAGCGCGGCGCCGCTCAGGCTCTGCACATGGATCTGGTCGAGCGCGGCCAGGTCCTGCTGTTCGCCCGCGCGCGGCAGGCGCACGGTGATGGCGTATTCGTCGCCGTCGGCCTCACGGAAATTGCCAACACGTTCGCCCGCCACGGCGAGGCGCGCGGTGCGGTCGATGGTGGCGGTGGGCACGCCGAGCAGCGAGGCCTTCTGGGTGTCGATGCCGAGGTCGATGTCGGTGCGTGCCAGCCGCACCGGGTTGGTCACGTCGCGCGTGCCCGGCGTGGCCTTGATGACGGTCTCGACGCGGCCGGCCAGCGTGCGCAGCGTGTCCAGCTCCGGCCCGGTCAGGCGGATGGCGATGGGGGCGTCGATGGGCGGGCCGTTCTCGAAGGGCTTCACGATGATGCGTGCGCCGGCGTAGTCGGCAAACACACGGCGCAGTTCATCGTAAAGCGCGGGCGTGCGCACCGGATGGTAGGCGTGCAGCTCGGCATAGACGTCGCCGACATTGGCCCGGGTCTCGCGCGGGAAGACGTTGTAGAACACGCGCGGGTTGCCGCGGCCGCTGTTGCTGAACACGTACTTGATTTCCGGGCGCGCGAGCAGCGTGTCCTCGACAAATTTCACGGCGCGGTCGGTTTCGCTGACCGCGCTGCCGTCCGGCGTGTCGACGGTGATGATGAACTGCGGCACGTCGGCATTGGGGAACAGCGAGAAGCCGATCACCGGCACGAGGCCGAGCGTGGCCACGAACAGGCCGGCCGCCAGCGCCAGCGTGGTTTTCGGTCGTGCCAGCGCGCGTTTCAGCAGCGGCCGGTAGACGACGTGGATGCCCTGCATGACCGCCTGCAGCAGGCGGTTGCCTTCGGGATGGGCTTTCTCCGACAGGAAGCGGCTGGCGAGGAAGGGAATCATCGTCAGCGACACGAACAGCGAGGCAATCACCGTGAAGGTCACGGCGGCCGCCATCGACATGATGAACTTGCCGGCGCCCTCGGGCAGCATGAACAGCGGCAGGAAGGCGAAGAGCAGCGTGGCGGTGCAGCCGATGACGGCCAGCGTGATCTGTTTGGTTGCCGCCACTGCCGCTTCGCGCCGTGTGTAGCCGGCGCGCAGGAAGCGCTCGATGTTCTCGGTGACGACAATCGAGTCGTCGACCAGGAGGCCGAGCGCCAGCACGAAGCCGGCAATCGACAGCTGGTTCAGCGAGAAGCCGGCGAAATACAGCATGGCCATGCCGATGGCCATGGACAGCGGAATCGACACCATCACCACGCCGGCGGCGCGCAGGCCGAGCGGCAGCAGCGTCACCATCACGAGGCCGACGGCAATCATGAAGTCGAGGCCGAGCCGGCTGAGGCGGGCATCGACATTGCGCGACTGGTCGAAGCCGAGCTCCAGGCGCAGGTCGGGCGAGAGCGTGGCGCGGAAGGCCTCGGCTTCCGCCACCAGGGCGTCGCGTACCTTGAAGATGTTCATGTCGTCTTTCTGGCTGACGGTGACGAACACGGCGCGCTTGCCGTTGTAGCGGGTGATGTGCCGGGTTTCCTCGTAGTCCCAGCGCACGTCGGCGACATCGCGCAGGCGAACCACCTTGCCCGCGGCGCCGGCCACCACCGTGTCGGCCACTTCCTCCACGCTGTCGTAGCTGCCCGAGGTGCGCAGGTTGAAGCGGCGGGTGCCGGTCTCGATGGCGCCGCCGGGGATCACCGCGTTCTCGCCTTTCAGCGTGTCGACGACCTGGGTCAGTGGGATGCCGAAGCGCGCCAGCCGTGCCAGGTCCACCGCCACCTGCACTTCCGGTTGCGGCAGGCCGTGGATTTCCACGTTGCGCACGCCGGCCACCTGCTCAAGGCGGTCCTTCAGGTCGTCGGCGGTCTCGCGCAGCTGGCGGGCGCTGGCATTCGGGCCGACCAGCGCGTACTGCAGGATGCTGACAAGGCCGGGGCTGGCCTTTTCCACTTTCAGCGAGGCGAGGTCGGGCGGCAGCTTCTCGCGCGCGGCGTTGATCTCGCGCAGCGCCTCGTCGTATTTCTTCTCGGCGTCCTTGGTCCAGTCGTATTCCACGCGCACCACGGCCAGGCCGTCTTCCGACTCGCTCCAGATGCGCTTGATGTCGTCGGTTTCGTTGAGGGCATCTTCCAGCGGATCGGTGACCAGCTTTTCCATGTCCACCGGATCGGCGCCCGGGTACACGGCCACCACCGTCACCACCGGAATCGGGAACACCGGGTCTTCGGCGCGCGGAATCTGCTGGAAGGCATGCCAGCCCATCAGGGCGAGCAGCACGAACATCACCAGCGTGAACTGGAAACGCTGGACGGAGAATTCGGTCAGGCGCATGGCGGCGCTCCCGGTCGTAAAAGGGGGATGGGGCGGGCGGCGCGGCTCAGGGCAGGATGCGCACGGCATCACCGTCGTTGAGCCAGGCGGCGCCTTCGCTCACCACCTGCTCGCCGGGGGCGAGGCCGGCCAGGATCTCGATGCGCGCGGGGCCGAGCGCGCCGGTTTGCACCGTGCGCCGCTCCACATGCTGGCGGTCGGCGGCCAGCACGAACACGTGTGCACTGCCGGCATTGCCTTCGAGCAGCGCGCCCAGCGGCACGCTGAGCGCGGCGGCCGCCTTGCCTGCCGGCACGGGCGTGAGCGTGACGCGGCCGACCAGCCCCGACACCAGGCGCAGGCCGTTGGCCGGCAGGTTCACTTCGATTTCCACGGTGCCGGTGCGCGGGTCGCTGGCGGCGGCCACGGTGCGCACCGTGGCGTCCAGCTGCTGGCCGGGCCAGGCGTCCAGTGTCACGGTGGCGGGCAGGCCCGGGCGCACGCGCACGGCGTCGCGGTCAGTGAGACCGGCGCGCAGCACCCAGCCGCGGTCGGCGCGGCCCACCACCAGCACCGGCTGGCCCGGCGCCACGGTTTCGCGGGCCCCGGCCAGTTTCTGCAGCACCACGCCGTCGGCCGGTGCACTGATCACCGCATGCTCGCGGTTGAAGCGGGCGGCATCGCGGGCGGCGGCGGCCACGTCGCGCTGCGTTTGCGCATCCTGTTCAGCCTGCACGGCAATCAGCCCGCGCTCGCGCAGGTTGCGGGCACGGGCGAGGTCGCGCTCGGCCTTGGCCAGCGCTTCCTCGGCCTGCGTCAGCTGCGCATCCAGCTCGGGCATTTCCAGCGCCGCCAGCAACTGGCCGGCGCGCACCGGCTGGCCCGCTTCCACGCGCAGCTCGCGGATGATGCCGCCGGTCTTGAAGGCCAGTGCCAGCTCCTCGCGGGCGCGCACCAGGCCGCTGGCGGTAATGACCTCGGTGCCGGCGACGGCACCGACGGTGCTGAGGCGCACCGGCTGGCCGGCGGGCAGGGGCATGCTGTCCTCGCCGCAGGCGGCCAGCAACAGGGTGGCGGGCAGGAGGAGCAGGGTAAGACGGGACATGGCGGTTTCCCCGGGGCATAATCTTGACAGTGTCAGGGAGCATCCCTGAGTATCTAGACGCCGTCAAGATGCCGCTCGTCCGGAGCCGCATCGCGCCAGGAGGCCCATGATGTCCCGCGAGACCCCGCCCACTGCCACGGAGGCCGCCACAGCGCGCGGCGAGGGCTATCACCATGGCGACCTGCCGGCGGCCCTGCTGGCGGCCGCTGCCACGCTGATCGAGGAGGCCGGTCCCGAGGCCTTCACGCTGCGCGCCTGCGCGCGCCGCGCCGGCGTCTCGCATGCCGCACCGGCCCATCACTTCCGCGACCGCGCCGGCCTGCTGTCGGCCTACACCGCCACCGTCTTCGACGATTTCACCGCGGCCATGCAGGGCCGGCTGGAGAGCGCCGGTGACGACGCCTTCCTGCGCCTCAAGGCCATCGGCCGTGCCTATATCGATTTCGCGCGGGCGCGCCCCGGCGCCTTCCGCCTGATGTTCCGCGCCGAGCTGCTGGACATGGAGCACCAGGCGCTGAAGGACGCCGCCGACCGCAGCTTCGGCGTGCTGGCGATGACGGTGGCGGCGCTGGTGCCGGACCCGGCGCGCGTGCAGCCGCTGGCGGTGATGACTTGGTCGATGGTGCACGGCTTCGCCACGCTGGTGCTGGACGGCCACTTCAGCCACACCTGTCCGGCCGGGCTCGAGCCCGGCAGTGACGAGTGGCTGGCGGAAGAATTGCTGGAAGGCGTGCGCCCGGTGTTCGCGGCGGCACAACAACGGGAGGTGTCGGAATGACGCGCAAGGTACTGGTGGTGCTCGGGCATCCGTCCGCGGACAGTTTCTGTGCGGCACTGGCCGATGCCTGTGCCGAGGCCATCGGCCAGCGCGGCGCGGAAGTGCGCGTGCTCAGGCTCGGGCAACTCGATTTTGATCCGGTGCTGCGCGAGGGCTATCGCGGTGCGCAGGCACTGGAGCCCGATCTGGAAGCGGCGCGTGCCGACATCCTCTGGGCCGAGCATCTGGTCTTTGTCTATCCGACGTGGTGGGGCGTGATGCCGGCGCTGCTCAAGGGCTTCATCGACCGCACCTTCCTGCCGGGGTTTGCGTTCCGCTACCGCAAGGGCTCGCAGTTCTGGGATCGCCTGCTCAGCGGCCGCAGCGCCCATCTCGTGGTCACCATGGACACCCCGAACTGGTTTTACCGGCTGGTCTACGGCAGCCCCGGCCACAACGCGATGAAACGCAACATCCTGGAGTTTTCCGGCATCCGCCCGGTGCGCATCACCACGCTGACGCCGCTGCGGCAGTCGACGCAGGCACAGCGCGAGCGCTGGCTGCGGGAAACCAGCCGGCGTGTCGCCGCCGCCTGCCCCTGACCGGCTGCCGGAACACCACTGCCGCCGCCGCGGGCGGCAATGAAAAAAGGGAGCCGTCGGGCTCCCTTTTTTCATGCACGGGCGAGGCTCAGGGCATGGCCTGCTTGTGGGTGCCGCGCCCCCAGAGCGTGCACCACAGGTCGGAGTGCCAGAGCGCGGCATCGCGCGTGCGGGCGAACTCGCCCCCGGCGCGGGCGGTGAAGGTTTTCACCACCGAGCCGTCGGCGCGGCGAATGGTGCCGGTGACGGTGGGGAAGTGTTCCTGGATGAAGAATATCGACGTGCCCACCGTCTGGTTGGACAGCATCGGGCGCTGGCGGCTGCCGATGTTGACGTCGAGATCAATCGTGTACTGGCCGTTCTTGCCGCGGATCTTGGTGTTGGTGGGTACGCAGGAATTCGCCTCGCCGTCCCACTTCCAGTTCGGGTGGTTCCAGCCGAGCTGCTGGTGGCGCACCTCGAAACGGGCGCTCTGCAGCTGGCCCTGGTCGTAGAAGCTGATGTCCAGGTTATCCATCAGTGTCGACTTGTGATAGGTCTGGAAAGCCCCGAGCACGCCGGTCGCACTGTCTTCACCGAAGACCAGGAAATCCCAGCCGTCGACCGAGAGCAGGTAGCGGCCCCAGCTGTTCTCGCGGTAGCCCTTGCCGTTGACCTGAATGGTCTGGTTGTTGCGCAGCGTCTTCACCCAGCCGTTCACGTTGGTGCGCGGCCACACCATGTCCACGTTCCAGAATTCCGACGGCGACACCACGCCGATGTCAGTGCCGAAGGCGGTGGTGAAGGCGCCGGTCAGCGGGCGCTGCCAGTCGCGGTCGGCCATGTCCTGGGTCACCAGCAGGTCCCACTCGAAATCGGCCGTGCGGCCGCGCAGGCGCAGCGCATCCACGCCGTTCGGGCCGCCGCCCGGCAGCGCACGGTAGTCGATGTACTGGCCGTTGTTGCCGGTGGAAGTCATGGCGCGCAGCACGCCGTTCACGTTGCTGTTGTCGAGCCCCATGTTCACGTAGTTGGCCACCGGGCGCTGGCCCGGCAGTTCACCGACGATGGCGACATTGTTGCCGAGCGGCAGCAGTGCCCAGTCCAGCGGCGCCGCCTTGTGGCGCGGGTTGGCCAGCACGTAGCCGACGATGCCGTTGAAGGTGTCGGAGTGGATCATGAAGTAGTCCCACTCGAAGGAAATGGCATCGAGGGCATGGTTGCTCGGGTAGTCCGGCTGCATGATGCGCCAGCCCTGCATTGGCGCCAGATAGCCTTCCTGGTAGGGCTGAGCCTGTACGGCGGGGGTGGCCAGCAGCAGGCCGGCAAATGCGGCGGCCAGGCGGCGGGTGATGGTGCGGCT
>DAIRDY010000089.1:6934-8713 GCA_036795935.1 Moraxellaceae bacterium
TCGGTGACGCAGAGCTGCTTCACCAGCTCCATGGCCTCGTGCGGATGCTCGTCGTCGTAATGCGCATGGGCGCGCAGCCAGGCCATGGTGCGCTTGTCGATGGTGGCCTCGCCACGCTGCGCATACTTGCGCATGCCCTTCACCACCGACACGGTCCAGTCGCCGGTGGCCCACTCGATGGCGAGGTTGGTGGCAGCCAGGCCTTCCTCCACGCTGCCGCGGCTGTTGGTGTTCCACAGATAGTGGTTCACCGCGTCCATCGCCGCCGGCGGACGCACCGTGTCGAGCGCGGCCGGGCTGATGCCGAAGCCGATGGCCCAGTCGCGGTACCAGTACAGGTGGCGTTGTTCGATGCGGATGTTGTTGATCAGCCAGTCGCGGCTCAACAGCATGCCGGGGGCGGTGGTGTCGGTGGTCTTGGCCAGGGTCAGCGCCATGTAGTGCGGGAAGTTGGCCACCAGCGGGTAGAAGTTCAGCAGCGCGCGCCGGAAGCGCGCCAGCGAGAGGTTGCCCTCGGCCATTTCCGCAAACAGCACATGGTTTGCGATGCGGTCCTTGAGCGGCACCAGCCGGTCCCAGAACTGCTGGGCCCAGAGCGGGTGTGGCGTCAGCTCGACATGGCCGTAGCGATCTTCCTGCCGGCGTGCCTCCTGCCGGCTTTCGTCCTTGGTGGTGTTCATCGCGCGTTCTCCGACGGCTTGGGGGGAGAGGGCCGACAGGCGGCGTCTCCGGGTCGTACTTACGTACTAGTCTGGACTCTAGACCACAGAGTCGGGGCAGGGAAAGCCATGTCGTCAGCCTGTGGTCAGGATCACAGGCGCGGCCAGCCAATGGTCTAGACTTTGCAGTCATGAACAGAGCCGCCACGTCGTGGCGGGCCGTCGGGATGGCGGGGGAGTAGGCAGGACATGACAGGGATGGAAGAGGCGGCCGTCGGCCTGGGCCACGAGGATGAAGTGGCCGAGATCGAGCGCCTGCACCGCGAGCGCAGCCTGCGCCTGGCCTTCGGGCCGGCACTGGAGCGCGCCTATCGCGACGATCACCAGCGCCGGGCGGTCAGTGCCTTCCGGCACAGCGCCATTTTCATCTTCCTCCTGTATTCGCTCCTGAGCAGCGGCATCTACATGTTCATGCCGGCCGGCGACATGGCGGCGTGGTTCGGCCTGTATGCCTGGGTCGGCGTCATCATCATCCTGGCCGGCGTGTTCTCGCGCCTGCCCTGGCTGGACGAGTGGTTCAGCGGCTATGCCGGCTTCGGCAGCTTTGCCGCGGTGGCGCTGTCGGTGGCGGTCACCGGCGTCGTGCGCGACCCGGTGGCGGGCCAGCTGACGCAGGCCGCCATCATGTACGCCATCGTCATCATCTATGTCGTGGTCGGACTGCGCTTCACCCATGCCTGCATCGCCGGTTGGCTGGGCGGCATCGCCGGCGGCCTGCTGGCCGAGCTGCTGGGCGGCAGCCTGAACTGGGAGCTGATGCACCGCACCTTCACCGGCGGCAGCTTGCTTGGCATGTTCCTCAGCTATTACGCCGAGCGGCGCGACCGCGAACTCTTCCTGCAGGCGCGGCTGCTGCAGATCTCGCGCTGGCGCACCGAAAAATACGCGCAAATGCTCGACCGGCTGTCGCGCCAGGACGCGCTGACCGGGCTGGCCAACCGCCGCCACTTCGACGAGGCGCTGGAGCAGGAATGGCGTCGTGCCGCACGCCAGCTCAGTCCGGTGGCCATCCTCATGATCGATGTCGACCACTTCAAGCACTACAACGACAGCCTGGGCC
>DAIRDY010000090.1:0-8703 GCA_036795935.1 Moraxellaceae bacterium
GTCCGGGGGTCGCGTGCCAGGGAGCCCTAGCCGATCAGGCCGCTGATCAGCCCCGCCTGCCGCACCGACTGGCTGCGGAAGGACAGCCGGGCGGCGCGCACCACGGCCTTGAGGTCGGCCAGCGCGGCATTGAAGTCGTCGTTCACCACCAGGTAGTCGAACTCGGCGTAGTGGGCAATGTCGCCGCGCGCCTCGGCCAGGCGGTGGGCGATGACGGCGTCGGCGTCGGTGGCGCGGCCGCGCAGCCTTGTCTCCAGCACCTCCAGCGAGGGCGGCAGGATGAAGATGCTGACCGCCTGCGGCATCAGCCGGCGCATCTGCTGCGCGCCCTGCCAGTCGATCTCGAGGATGACGTCGCGGTCGGCCTTGAGCTCACTCTCCACCCAGCGGCGCGAGGTGCCGTAGAGGTTGCCGAAGACCTCGGCATGCTCCAGGAATTCGCCGTCACCGACCATGCGCAGGAAGTCCTCGCGGGCGGTGAAGTGGTAGTTCACGCCATCCATCTCGCCCGGGCGCATGGGGCGGGTGGTGTGCGAGACGGACACGCCGACGCCCGGCAGGGTGTCGACCAGCGCCTTCACCAGCGAGGTCTTGCCCGTGCCGCTGGCGGCGGCGATCACAAACAGGGTACCGGCCATGGAAACTCCGGGGGGCTTATATAAAGAAAGAAGTCATTCGATGTTCTGGATCTGCTCGCGCATCTGCTCGATCAGCACCTTGAGCTCGACCGAGGACAGCGTGCTGTCGGCGCTCACCGACTTCGAGCCCAGGGTGTTGGCCTCGCGGTTGAGCTCCTGCATCAGGAAGTCCAGGCGACGGCCGACGGCGCCCTTGTCGGCGAGCACGCGGCGGATTTCGGCGACATGGGAGAGCAGGCGGTCCAGCTCCTCTGCCACGTCGATCTTCTGCGAAAACAGCACCATCTCCGCTTCCAGGCGCTCGCTGTTGAGCTCGCCGCGCACCTCGGCCAGGCGCCCCAGCAGGCGCTCGCGGTAGTGGCTGACGATGGCCGGCATGCGTTCGCGCACGCGCGCGGTCTCGGCCTCGATGGCGCCGAGGCGCTCGCCGATCAGGCGGGCCAGCTCGGCACCCTCGCGCTCGCGCATGGCGATGAAGGCGGCCAGCGCCGCGTCGAAGGCGGCATGGGCGGCGGCGAGCAGGGCGTCGTGGTCGGCCTCGCGGCTCTGGATGACACCGGGCAGGCGCAGGATGTCGGTGGCATTGAGCGGGGCGGCATGGCGGCCCATCTGGTCGATCTCGGCGGCGGCCTCCACCAGCTGGCGGGCCAGCTCGCGGTTCAGCTCGACGCGGGCCTCGCCGCCGTCGGCGCTTTCCAGCCGGAACTGCACGTCCACCTTGCCGCGGGTCAGCGTCTGGCGCAGGCGCTCGCGCAGCGGGAACTCCAGCTCGCGCAGCGCGTCCGGCAGGCGGAAGGCCGGCTCCAGGAAGCGGTGGTTCACCGAGCGGATCTCGCAGGCCACGGTGCCGAAGTCGCCGCGCTCTTCGGCGCGGGCAAAGGCGGTCATGCTGCGTATCATGGGGCGCTCCGGAGGCGGCGGGAAAAGAGCCGGCAGTGTACCAGATGGCCCGGGCGGCCCGGACGGCGGGCCGGTATACTCGCCGCCCTGCGATGACCCGCCCCCTGACCCTGCCTCCTGGAGTTCCGCCCATGCGCCCGTCCGGCCGCCGCCCCGACCAACTGCGTCCCGTCACCATCACCCGCCACTACACCCGCCATGCCGAAGGCTCGGTGCTGGTCGAGTTCGGCGACACCAAGGTGTTGTGCACGGCCAGCGTCGACAATTCCGTGCCGCGCTTCCTGAAGGGCAAGGGCGAGGGCTGGGTGACGGCCGAATACGGCATGCTGCCGCGCTCCACGCACACCCGCTCCGACCGCGAGGCCAGCCGCGGCAAGCAGGGCGGCCGCACGCTGGAAATCCAGCGCCTGATCGGCCGCAGCCTGCGCGCCTGTGTCGACCTGAAGAAGCTCGGCGAGAACACCATCACCCTCGACTGCGACGTGATCCAGGCCGACGGCGGCACGCGCACCGCCAGCATCACCGGCGCCTGCGTGGCGCTGGTCGATGCGCTGTCGTTCATGCTGCAGAAGAAGACCATCAAGAACGACCCGCTGATCGGCCTCGTGGCCGCGGTGTCGGTGGGCATGTACGAGGGCGTGCCGGTGCTCGACCTCGACTACCCGGAAGATTCCGCCTGCGACACCGACATGAACGTGGTGATGACGCAGCAGGGCGGCTTCGTGGAGGTGCAGGGCACGGCCGAGGCCAAGCCCTTCAGCCGCGGCGATGCCGACGCCATGCTGCTGCTGGCCGAAAACGGCATCCGCGAACTCATCAGCCTGCAGCAGAAGGCGCTCGGCTGGTAAGCGTCCGTTACCGTCATTCACTCACGCAAGGACACGACACATGGATGTGCAACAGCAGCAGCACTACGCAAACAAGCTGGCCTATGAAATCGACGCCTGGGACCTGCAGGCGGCGCTGGCGGCGGGCGACAAGCTGGTCGTGATTGATGCCCGCGCCCCGGCCGCGTTTGCGGCGGGCCACATTCCGGGCGCGGTCAACTTGCCGCACCGGCAAATGGATGCCGCCAGCACGGCCGGCTTCGACCGTGAAGCCGTCGTCGTCACCTATTGCGACGGCATTGGCTGCAACGCTTCGACCAAGGGGGCGCTGGCCATGACGCGGCTGGGTTTTCGCGTGAAGGAATTGATGGGCGGCCTGGACTGGTGGCGGCGCGATGGCTACCCGGTGGCGGTCGCCGACAGCGCCGCGCCTGATGCCGGCGCGGCGGCCGGCTGCGGCTGCGACTGACTCAGCTGCCGGCGTCGCGCAGCGCCTGCTGCGCCAGGCGCTCGATGGCATCCAGGCTGACATCGGCCTTTTCAATGAATTCGGCGGTGAATTGCGCGGGATCGGCCCAGGCGCGGCCGCGGATGTCGCAGCGCTTGGCGAGCTTGCCGAGGCCCAGGTCCTGCATCGCAAAACCGAGGCGGGTCCAGCGCTCGGCCAAATCCTGCTCCTGATGCACGTCCTGCTGCCCGGTCTGCTCGACATGGCGCAGATAGGTGGCAGTGCGCCGCGCCACCAGGATCACCTCGCGCACCGCCGTCACCGACGCCTGCCGGCGTTCGGCGTGGGCGCGGCCGAGATTGGCCAGCCAGCGCACGACATGGGTGAGGAGCGTCTTGAGGTCGTCGGTTCCCAGCGGCAGCACGTCAGTGTCTCGCAGGTGCGGATAAATTCGCAGGCGGTGATGAATTCGGGCGCTGCGCTGCGGATAAATCCGCACCTGCAGCAGGCATCCGCGCCACGGCGTCCGTGTGTCGTTGGGCCGCTGCCCGTCCCGCGGCCACCGGCACTCAGCCGCCTTCCGAGGTCAGCTGCTGCTCGGCGAATTTCCAGGTGCGGATGATCTGCAGGATGTCGGTGTCGCGGCGGATGGCGGCGGGGAAGGGCTGGAAGGGCTCGGCCAGGCGCACGCTCTGCTTGGCGGCTTCGTCGAGCAGCGGATAGCCCGACGATTTCAGCACCACGATCTCTTTCACGCGGCCGGTCGGCAGGATGGCAACGAGGAGGCGCACATTGCCCTCCTGCTTGCGGCGGCGCGCCTCCTGCGGATAGTTCTTGTTGCCGACCTCCTCGACACGCGAGCGGAAGGCGTCGATGTAGGCCGCGTCACGGTCCTGACGGGTGGACACCGTGGACACGGTGCGCACTTTCGGGCGCTTGGCATAGGCCTGCTTCTTCGCCGCCAGGCGTGCCTCCAGGCTGGAGATTTCATCGGACTGCCAGGCCATGGCCAGCTGCGAGTCGCGGATTTCCGTCTGCTCGTCGCGCTGCTCGCTGGTCTTGCGGTTGTCGTGCTTGCGTTCGCTCATCGCGGTGGTGGTCAGCAGCTGGCGGCGCCGGGCATCACTGGCCTTTTGTGCGGCCAGCTGTTCCTGCGGCTGGATCTCGTTGATGGCGCTGTCGTGGAAGCGCGACTGGTGCGGGCTGGTGATGAGTGCTGCCTTGTCCAGCGTGCCGCTGCCTTTCTGGTTGGCCTGGGCGAGGAAGTCGGCATCCTTGTCGGCGCTGTCGCTGCGGTGCTGCGCCAGTGTCACTTCCATTACCTGCGGCAGCTCGATGCGCGGCGCGGTGAACACCACGCCGAAGATCAGGATGGCGTGGAACGCCAGCGCCACGAACAGCGTGAAGCTGAGGCGGTCACCCGTGGAAACGGCAGCGGCGGTGGCGGACATTGGTGTTGTTATGTGTGGTCGCAGTGCAGGGGTATGGGCGGCGGCGCCGGACTTCGCATGCCGCCGGCAAGGCCGAAACTGCGGCAAGTCTGCCTGCTAAGCCCCTGCATTGTCCATGAAGCCGGCCACAGCCCGGACCGCCGCCCGGTCCGTCCGGCGGCTCAGCGCCGGCCGTGGTAGAAGCGCACGCGCCGGAATTCGTCGAACTCGCTGAGGTCGGGCAGGGTGCCGGCCTCCGCCTCGCCTGTCAGCACATAGGGCGGCACCTGCAGGTTCTTCACCCGCGAGTCGGCCACCAGCACCTCGGGGGCGCGCGCCAGGAAGGCGCCGAGGAAGGGATGGTTGGCCTTGTCGTAAAGCACGTCGGCCGCCAGCACCAGGTCGAAGTCTTCCTGCAGTGCAAAAAAGTCGCCGGCCAGACGCAGTTCGACATTGTTGAGGGTGGCATTGGCCGCGCAGGCGGACAGCGAGGCCGGGTCGATGTCGCAGGCCACCACCTCGCGCGCACCGGCCCGGGCCGCGGCGCAGGCAGCCACGCCGGAGCCGGCACCGAAATCCAGCACTTTCTTGCCGCGCACGAGTGCCGGCTCACGCAACAGCTTTTGCGCCAGCGCGAGGCCGGAGGCCCAGCAGAAAATCCAGTACGCGGGCTCGTTAAGCGCAGCCTGCATTTCTTCCGGGCGGAGTGCCTCTTGCGGAAAGTCGTCGGCCAGCAGCCAGAGCTGCAGGCCGTCGCAGCCGGGCAGTGCGGTCGGCACGATGCGTGCCTGCGACAGCGTGCGGCGGATGTCGGCGGTCAGGGCGGGGTGTTCATTCATGGGCTGGCGGTATGCGGGCCTGGAGGGGCGGATAAATCCGCCCCTATGCGCGGTGGGCGCGCCGGCGCTCGATGCAGGCGATCAGGCGGTCGGCAATGCCGAAGCCGTATTGCGCGTCGATCTCGCGGATGCAGGTCGGGCTGGTGACGTTGATTTCGGTGATGTATTCGCCGATGACATCAAGGCCGACAAACAACAGGCCGCGCCGGCGCAGTTCCGGGCCGACCTGCTGCGCCAGCCAGCGATCTTTCAGCGTCAGGAGGCGCGGCTCGCCGATGCCGCCGGCCGCCAGGTTGCCGCGCACCTCGTCACCCTGCGGCACGCGTGCCAGGCAATAGGGCACGGGTTCGCCGTCGATCAGCAGGATGCGCTTGTCGCCATGCACGATCTCGGGGATGTAGCGCTGCGCCATCACCGGATGACGGCCGTGCAGGGTCATGGTTTCCAGCGTGGCGCCGATGTTCGGGCCGCCGGCAGTAAGCCGGAAGATGCCGCTGCCCCCCATGCCGTCCAGCGGCTTCACGATGGCGTCGCGCTGCTCGTGGATGAAGGCGCGCAGGCGCGTCATGTCGCTCGTGATCAGGGTCGGCACCATGCAGTGCGGGAACTGCGTGGCAAAGAACTTCTCGTTGCAGTCGCGCAGGGCCTGCGGCCGGTTCACCACCAGCACGCCGGCGCGCTCGGCCATTTCCAGGATGTAGGTGCTGTAGACGAAGTCCATGTCGAAGGGCGGATCCTTGCGCATCAGGATCACGTCCATCTCGGCCAGCGGACGCGTTTCGCGCGCATCGCGCTCGAACCAGTGCTCGGGCTGTTCGAACACGCGCAAGGGCGCCATGTGCCCGAAGGCCTCGCCGTCGCGCACGAACAGGTCGTTCTGCTCCAGGTAGAACAGGCGGTGGCCGCGCGCACTCGCCGCCCAGAGCATGGCCAGCGTCGAGTCCTTGCGGTACTTGATGTGCTCGATGGGGTCCATCACCACCGCAATGTTCAGGCTCATGGCGTTGTCCGGGCGTATGCGGGTCAGATGCCGAATTCGGCGCGGTAGCGGCGGATGGCGTCCAGGTGTTCGCTGTCCTGCTCTTCCAGATAGGTGATGATCTGCTCGAGCTTGACGATGGAAATCACCGGAATGCCGAAGTCGCGTTCCACTTCCTGGATGGCGGAGAGCTCGCCCTTGCCCTTTTCCTGGCGGTCCAGAGCCACCAGCACGGCGGCCGGCGTGGCACGCGCCTGCTGGATGAGGGTCATCACTTCGCGGATGGCGGTGCCGGCGGTGATGACATCGTCGATGATGAGCACGCGACCGGTGAGCGGGGCGCCGACCAGCGTGCCGCCTTCGCCGTGGTCCTTGGCTTCCTTGCGGTTGAAGCACCAGGGCGTATCGATGTGGAACTCGTCGGCCAGTTGCACGGCGGTGGCGGCGGCAATCGGGATGCCCTTGTAGGCCGGTCCGAACAGCACGTCGAACTCGATGCCGGAGTCGCGGATGGCCTCGCCATAGAAGCGGCCCAGCTCGGCCAGCATGCGGCCGGTGTTGAACAGGCCGGCATTGAAGAAATACGGGCTCTGGCGGCCGGATTTCAGGGTGAAGCTGCCGAAGCGCAGCACGCCGTGGCGCAGGGCAAAGCCGATGAATTCGCGTTGGTAATCGCGCATGGGATCAGGCCGTTTGGTCGGGGAGTGAGTGGCCGGTATGATAGCCGCTCGCTTCCGGCGTCGCCACGAACGCCGCCTCATTACACGGCCTGATCCCATGCGCATTGTTTCCGCCAATCTCAACGGCATCCGTTCCGCCGCCAGCAAGGGCTTCTTCGACTGGCTCGAGGCCTCGGGTACCGACGTGCTCTGCGTGCAGGAAACCAAGGCCCAGGAACACCAGCTCGACCTGCTGCACCGGCCCGAGGGCTGGCACAGCTTCTTCTTTGATGCCGAGCGCCCCGGTTATTCCGGCACCGCCATCTACAGCCGCGTCAAGCCCGACGCCGTGCGCACCGGCCTCGGCTTCCCGCTCTGCGACACCGAGGGGCGCTGGATCGAGGCCGATTTCGGCGATCTCACCATCGTCTCGCTGTACCTGCCCTCGGGGTCGGCCAGCGAACTGGCGCAGGCGCGCAAGGACGAATTCCTCGAAAAGCTCATGCCGCTCATGCGGGAGTGGCGCGCGGCCGGCCGCAAGATGATCATCTGCGGCGACTGGAACATCGCGCACAAGGAAATCGACCTCAAGAACTGGAAGGGCAACCTGAAGAACTCGGGTTTCCTGCCGCATGAACGCGCCTGGCTGACCACGCTGTTCGACGAGGTGGGCTGGGTCGACGCCTTCCGCGTGGTGAACCAGGAGGCCGACCAGTACACCTGGTGGTCCAACCGCGGCCAGGCCCGTGCCAAGAACGTGGGCTGGCGCATTGACTACCAGATCGTTTCGCCCGAATTGCGCGACAGCGTGCGTGCCACCGCCGTGTACAAGGACAGCTGGTTTTCCGACCACGCGCCGCTCATTCTCGATTACGCCCTCTGAACGCAGGCGGCCCGCGAAAGTCGCGCCAGCAAAAGTCCGCGCTATGCTGTCGCCTTGAGGGGCCCCGACCTGCGTGCTAGCGTGCCCGCCACCTGTTCATTCAAGGAGAACATCATGAAAAAGTTGCTGATCACGGCCGTCGCCGCCACCTTGCTGGCCGGTTGCAGTGCCAAGGTCCCGCCCAGCTTCGGCGAGCAACTGGAAGCCCATGGCAAGGAGCGCATGGCGCTGGCCAAGCAGTGGCAAGAAGGCGAGGCCAAGCGTGGCAAGGGCCAGGCGCTGGTGAGCAAGGGCCAGAAGAACCTGGCGAAAGCGCAGGAGGCCATGAACAAGGCCAACCTCGACATCCAGAACGGCCAGGTGCTGATTGCCGAGGGCGAGACCGCCATGCGTGCCGCCGAAGCGGGCCTGCATGCGCTGCGTCAGGCCCCGCTCGAGATTCCCAGCACGCCGGTCACCGTGCCGCCGGCAGCGTCCGCACAATGAGTCGCGGCGCACCTGATGCCGCCACCGTCGCCCGCTGGCGGGAAGACATTGTCTTCACCGACAGCGTGCGCGGCTGCGAGTTCAGCTTCCACACCACCTGGGGCATCTTCTCGCCGCGCGCCATCGACGAAGGCTCGCGGCTCCTGCTCGACCATCTCGACATCAAACCCGATGACGACTGCCTGGATGTCGGCTGCGGCTACGGCGTGCTCGGCATGACCATGGCCAGGCTGGCGCCCGCCGGCAAGACCGTGCTCATCGACAAGGATTTCGTGGCGGTGGATTACGCGCGCCGCAATTGCGAGCGCAACGGCCTCGGCAACATCGAAACCTATCTCAGCAACGGCTTCAACCAGATTCCGCGCGACCAGCAGTTCGACCTGATTGTCTCCAACCTGCCGGCCAAGGTTGGCAACGAGCAGCACTACCTTTACCTGTTCGATGCGCATGCGCGGCTGCGTCCGGGCGGACGCTTTGTCGTCGTCACCATCAACGGCCTGCGCGACTTCATCAGCCGCACCTTCAAGGAAGTGTTCGGCAATTACGACAAGCTGAAGCAGGGCAAGACCTATACCGTGGCGCAAGCCATCCGCGAGTAAGCAGGCGCGTCATCC
>DAIRDY010000091.1:0-6996 GCA_036795935.1 Moraxellaceae bacterium
TGCGCCGGCTGGCGGTCATGGGCGTGTTGCTGGCCCTGCTGGCGGGCGCGCTGTTTGTGTGGGCGCTCTATGGCGAACGCCGCCAGCAGCATCCGCTGGACCGGCTCTACCTGCGTTTCTGCCGGCAGATGGCGGCCCGCGGCCTGGTCCGCGCTGCCGGCGAAACGCCACAGGCCTTTGCCCGGCGCATTGCCGCGACCGAGCCCCGGCTGGCGCGACGGGCCCAGGCCGTGACGGCGCTGTATGTGGCGCTGCGCTACAGGGCCCGGCCCGGCACCGCGCAACTGCGGCAACTGCGCCGTCTGGTGCGCGGTTTTTGAGCAGGTGACAAATGCCGGCGCCACGGCCCGTTTTTCGCCTTGAATCGCCGGAGGCCTTTCAGTAAGATGCGCGCCTCGCTGCCGCCGACCGGCTGCCGCGAAGACCCCCAGGCGCGTAGCTCAGCTGGTTAGAGCACCACCTTGACATGGTGGGGGTCGCTGGTTCGAGTCCAGTCGCGCCTACCAAATTGAAAACCCCGAAAGTCGCCGAGATTTTCGGGGTTTTTTGTTTTCGGCATGGCACCCCTGGCGCACGGATTCATACGGCGCAGTGATGGATGCTGCCTGCGGCATGACGGACTTGCGCCGGCGTTGCGGGCTGAAAGGCCCGGGATGCGAACGTTTCGGCCAACTGATGAAAAACGGGGGCCGCTAGCCCCCGTTTTTCATGGCACGGCCATCGGCTCAGGCCAGCGCGCCCAGCCACTTCTTCTTGGCTTTTTCCACCAGATCGCGCGCGTCGTGGTTCCAGGGGTGGAAATCCGGCGCATAGAACTTGAAATAGGCGGGCAGCAGCTTGCGGAACACGCCGGGCTTGCCCCACATGTAGTGGATACCCCGGGCCCAGCTGCGCCAGTTGCGGTGCTCGCCGGCTTCCTTCATCAACTGGTAGACGTGAATCGAGGTGAACAGCGGGAACAGCACGCTCACGGCCATCATCTCGGTCAAGCGCGTGAATTCACTGCCGCCGATGGCCTTGTACACGTCGAAGGCCACCGCCTTGTGTTCCGACTCCTCGATGGCATGCCAGGCCCAGATCGGGGCCATGCGCGGGTCCATTTCGTCCAGTGCGTCGTATTTCAGCAGGAATTCCTCGGCCATCAGTGCGGTGAAATGCTCGACCGCCACCGTGTGCGCGAGCTGGCGTTCCGGGCTCAGCTTGCGCAGCACGTTCATGAAGTCGGCGATTTCCTTTTCCAGTCGTGCCAGGTTGATGCCGCGCTCCTGCAGGAAGCCGTTCAGGGCCTCGTGCTCGCGCGAGTGGTGTGCCTCCTGGCCGATGAAGCCGCGCACGGCCTTCTGCAGTTCGGGATCGGTGATCTGGCTCTGGTAATGGCGCACCGAGTCGATGAAGAAGCGCTCGCCGGGCGGGAAGCTCGAGGAGAGGGCGGCCAGCAGCAGGGTCTTGAACGGGTCGTTGTCCCACCACCACATCGGCACGTCCGCATTGAAGTCGAAGCCGGGGCGGCGCACCACGGGGATCATGCCGGCGGGCGTCGCGGCCTTGCGGGCGGCCTTGCTGCGGAACGGGGTCAGGGCGGCGGTCATGGTCTTGCTCCTCTGGCGGATGACATCACAGGACGGACGATACTGGCCAAAACCCGGTGGTCGTGAGAGGCTGCGCGGACATTCCGCTTGTCATTGGTGGCCAGATTGGGCGCAGATACGGACGCTGACACCTTGCTTGAGCAGCTCCCGGCCCTGGTGCGTGCGCTGCCGGCATGGACGCGTGCACGCAACCAGCCGGCGACCTACCCGCGGCTGTTTGCCGAGGTTGCCGCCGGTCGCGGCGTGCCGCAGGCCGCCGTGCTGGCGCGCGCCGGCCTGCCGCCCGATCTGCTGGATGACCCGGCGGGGCGGTTGTCCTTCGCTGAAAGCTGGCAGGTGTTTGCGGCCGTGCGCGTGCTGACCGCTGACCCCGCGCTCGGTTTCGAGACCGGCCAGCGCCTGCCGCTGACCGCACACGGCAGCCTGGGGTATGCGCTGATGTGTGCGCCCACGGCGCGCGAGGCCATGCACATCCTCGAGCGTTACTGGCATTTGCGTGGCCGTGGTGTGCTGATGCGCATCCGCGAGACGGACGACGAGCTCTTCTTCGAGTTGCTGCCCGAGCTGCCGATACCGCCCGTGCTGCGCGATTTCCTGTTCAGCTCCATGCTCACCAGCATGTCCCGCGGCATCCGCTTCCTGGTGCCGGCGGCGCCGGACCTGCAGGAAATATGGCTCCCGGGCGCAGAACCTGCCGGTTTTGCGCGCTGGCGCGAGGCGCTGCCGGCCGTGCGCTTCGGCCAGCCAGTGGCAGGCTTGCGCCTGGTCGGTGACCGCGCGGCGCTGGCGCAGCCCTTGCCCACGGCCAACCCCGAGGGGCTGGCGGCGGCACTCGCGCGCTGCGAGCAGGAGAGCGTGCTGATGGGCGGCGCGGCCCTCCCGCTGCACCTGCGCGTGCGTGCCGCCTTGCAGCCGGGCGCCGCGGGCTACCCCGGTCCTGCCGCGATTGCGGCCAGCCTGCACCTGACGCCGCGCACGCTGCGCCGGCGCCTGGGCGAGGAGGGTTGCAACTACCAGTCCCTGCTGGAAGAGGCGCGCCGGCGTGACAGCCGTGAACTGCTGGCCCGGCCGGAGCTCGAAATCCGCGAGATCAGCGCCTGGCTGGGCTACGCTGATCCGGCCAATTTCACGCGTGCCTTCCGTGCCTGGACCGGCATGACGCCGAGCGCGTGGCGGGCGGGCCGGTCGCAGGAGTCAGGCGCACGCTGAACACGGCGGCGGCCTTTACGGTTGCTCCATCGCCTGTGGCTGCCGCTCGGCCGGCGCGGGCAGGGCGCTTGCGTGGCGGCGGTTGCCGGCCGTGACGGCCATCACATAACCTGCCGGCATCACAAAGGCCGGACCACCGGCCATTTCTTCCAAGACCGAGATGTCGCTGATGCTTCCCCTTCCCGCCGTCCTTGTTGTCGATGACCAGAGCAGCAACCTCGTGGCCATGGAGGCCGTGTTTGACGGCGAGCCGGTGGAAATGGTGAAGGCGGCCTCCGGTCAGGAGGCACTGAAGCTGTTGCTGCAGCGCGAGTTCGCCCTGGTGCTGCTCGACGTGCAGATGCCCGACCTCGACGGTTTTGAAGTGGCCGAGATCATGCGCAGCAACCCGCGCACCGAGAACGTGCCCATCATCTTCCTGACCGCCATCAGCAAGGAGCAGCGCTACATTTTCCGCGGCTACGAGACGGGGGCCGTGGATTACCTGTTCAAGCCCATCGAGCCGGAAATCCTCCGCTCCAAGGTGCGCGTGTTCCTCGAACTGGACCGCAAGAACCGCATCCTGCGCGACAGCCTGCGCCTGTTGCAGCAGGAGCGCGACAACCATCAGGCCTTGTTGCGTTCGCTCAGCGAGGGCCTGCTCGGCATCACGCCGTCCGGCAACGTGTTCTATGCCAATCCGGCCGCCGAAAAACTGCTCGGCGCGCCGCTGGCCGAGCTCATCGGCCGCCGTCTCGGCGAACTCTTCGTGGCGCAGGATGCGCAGGGCGATGCCGCGTCCTGGGCCACCGAGCCCTGGCTTGCGACGGCCGCGGAAAGCGGGCAGGCCTTGCGCGACGATCTTTTCCTGTGCCGTGACGATCGCCTGTTCGCGGTCGAGCTGCTGGCCAGCCCGCTGCTGCCCGAAGGCAGCCTGCCGGCACGGCCGCCGGGGCTTGTGGTGGCGTTCCGTGATGTCTCGCAGCGGCGCTCGCCGCTGGTGCTGGCCGAGGCGTTGCCGGCCACCGATCCGCTGACCGGCCTTATCGGTCCCGAGCCCTTCGCCGAGCAGCTGCGCGCGCGCATCGCCGATGCCAACCGCAGCGGCAGCAGCGTGGCGCTGCTGTATGTCGACCTCGACGGCTTCCACGGCATCAATGACGGCCATGGCCGCGCGGTCGGTGATGGCGTGCTGCGCGAAACCGCTGCCCGCCTGCAGGGCAGTGCGCGCGAGGAGGATGTGGTCGCACGCATGGTGAATGACGAGTTTGTCGTGCTGTTGCCGGGCAACGAGCCGCGGCGCGTGGCCAGCCTGATTTCCGGCAAGATCCTGCAGGCGTTTGCGCGCGTGGTCGACATCGACGGCCACAAGATCCAGATCGGCACCAGCATCGGCATTTCCATCTATCCCGACGACTCCACCGACCCCGACGACCTGGTGCGCTGCGGCAAGCAGGCGATGAGCCAGGCCAAGGGTTCCGGGCGCAGCAATTACCGCTATTACCGTGGCTGAGGAGGCACTTTCCCGGTTCCGGACGGGCTGTTTGTGAGTGTTATGTTATAGCTATTGACAGTCACTAATTGTCTTCATGCTGTCCCGCAATGTCCTTATCGTGGCGCGCCAGTCTCCGCAAAATGCGCCACATGACAGCCGGCAACAGGCTGCAACAAGAACAACATCCCAGGGGCCCGTCATGAAGAATACCGTCCGTTCGCTGCTGCTCGCCGGTCTGGCCGTCGCTGCCGCCGATGCCTCCGCCTTCAGCCAGGAAACGCACCGCCGCATCGTCATCGACGCGGTGAACTACATGAAGGCCAACCCCGGCACCACCAACTACAACAAGCTGCTGGCGGCCGCCACCAATGCCGGCTACACCATCGACCAGTTCGCCGCCGCGCTGGGCCAGGGTGCCTATGACGTCGACGATTTCGCCGACACCTACATCTGTGGCGCCACCACCGGCAACTGCCAGCTCGCTCCCGTCTGGGGCGCCGGCGCCAGCATCGTGAAGTACACCTCCTACTGGCACTTCCAGAACCTGACCCAGGGCCCGGACGTCCACGGCAACGATTTCGGCGGCTACAACTACGCCAAGCTCACGGTCTGGGGCGACATCGACAACATGGCGGCCTCCTGGCTGTACGGCGACTACCTCGACGACGGCAAGGGCAACCTGACCGGCTGGTGGGGCGCTGACAGCAGCAAGTACAACGCCTACGACAACACCGAAAAGAACTACCGCCTGGGCGGCTACTCGACGCGTGCCATGTACGCCGACTTCGAGAAGATGCCCTTCCAGCCCATCGACAACCTCGGCCAGTACTGGTTCTCGCGTTTCCTGAGCCAGCCGACCGTGCAGACCCTGGGCTTTGTGCTGCACACCACCGACCTGTTGCAGCCGCACCACACCTGGACCACCTCCGCGCTGAACCACGCCGGCTGGGAAACCTGGGTCAACGACTACTACTACAGCGAAGGCCTGAACAGCCCGGCGCTGGTGACCACCGCCCTCAACAACCTGACCCCGGTCGGCACCACGGCCACCGACATCCGCCCGCTGCTGACCCAGGGCGCGACCATCTCCTACTCGCAGGGCGGCATCGTGCTCTCCAGCACCGACCACAATGACCGCCGCAACGTGGGCCGCGTGGTGATCCCGCATGCCATCGCCATGGTGGTGCGCGTGCTGAACCGCGCTGCCGACCGCTTCTGATCCTGCCGTTGTGCTCAAGCATGCCGCCCCGACCAGGGCGGCAGCTCTCACGCTGAAGTGAGTTGTGGCGACCCCTGACAGGTGGTCGCCTTTTTTTTGCCGATGGTGGCCCCGGCTTGACCGCTCACCGTTGCCCGCCCGTATGCTGCGGGCAGCGCACGGCGGAATGTTGCCGTGCCTGGTCGGCCGGCGCCGCGCGCCGAATGCCGGTGCCACTGCCTGTGGATGTTGCCCATGCCCCGCGTCCTGCTCCTGCTGCTTGCCCTCTGCCTGCCGGCCACGCTGCTGGCCGATCCGCGCTATGACCTTGAGGACGAGGCGCTGGCGGCTGTCATCGACGGCGAGCCACTGTCGCGCCGTGCGCTCGAGCTGATGCATGCGGTCGCGATGAAGCGGCGACCGGAAACCACCTCCAGCGAGGTGGTGTTCTCGCTGATTGAAGACCGCCTGCTGGCACGCGAGGCGCGGGCGAACCATCCGATGACAGCGCTGATTGCCGACAACAAGGTGGGCTATGCCCCGGCCGTGCAGGTCGAGGAGCGGGTGGTGGCGAATTTCCAGGCCATGTTTGCCGCCGAGCTGGCGAAGGCGGTGCGCGCCGAGAAGGGCGGCAACCTGAACGGCATCGTCAGCGCTCGCCGACCGGTCACCCCGGCCGTGTGGCAGGCGGTTTTCGGCAAGCCGCGGCTGTTGCTCGAGTACAGCCTGGACGACAAGGGGCGTGCCGCCGCCGCACAGCATGCGCTGCTCAGCTATGTGCTGGGCGGCAAGCCGGGGCAGGTCACGCTGCTGGATGTCTACGCCGCCCAGCATGTGCAGGGGCGTAACCGCCTGCATGCACGGGATGCGGGCTTTGCCATGGAGCAGGCCGAACAGCTGCTCGAGCGCCGTTATGTGCGGCACTGGGTGGCGGAGCGTTCGGGGCTGGCAAAGGCCGATCACGACGTCATCGTGCGCGCGGTCGAAGACCGCCTGGTGCGCGAGGGCTGGACCAGCACCATCGGCGTCACGGCCGACATGCATTCCGACAATGCCAGGCTCAAGGCGCTGGCCGCGGCGGTGACACCGGAGGAGGTGCACGCGTTCTACCTCGCGCATCCGGAGCAGTTCCGCCGCATCGAACGCGTGAAAGCGCGCCATATCCGGCTGCCGGATTTCGAAACCGCCAACCGCGTCTATGCCCGCCTGCAGAAGGGGGATGACTTTGCTGCGCTGGCCCGTGAATTTTCCGTGGCCGACAACGCGGCGGCCGGTGGCGACCTGGGCTGGGTCCTGCATGGTGACAAGCTGGCCAGCTGGATCGAGAGCATTGCCTTCGTGCAGAAGCCGGGCACCGTCTCCAAGCCGTTCCGCAGTCCGGGCCCGGCCGGCGGTGCCAGCGTCTGGGAAATCCTGCTGGTGGAGGAGCGCATCGAGGGCCTGCAGCCGGCCGACAGCGAGTCCGTGCGCTACACCGCCTCGCAGTCGCTGGCCAAGCAGAAGGCGCTGCAACATTACCGCGAGAC
>DAIRDY010000091.1:7096-8617 GCA_036795935.1 Moraxellaceae bacterium
TGTCCGAGTCGGTCGATGCCGGCGTGGCCGATGCCGTCGAGGCGCTGCGCCAGGCGCGCCTGCATGGCGATCCGCGGGCACCGGCCATCGAGCGCAGTGCGGCACCGGATGCCGCGTCGCCGGAGGAGCTGGCCGACCCCGAGGCCTACCAGCGTTACGAGACGCGCCAGAACATGCGCGTGTATCGCGACTACGTGAAAGCGGCCGAGTCCGAGCTGCCCAAGCTGCGGGCACAGGTGAGCGCCGGTCGCGCCGGTGGCCTCACGCCTGAGCAGCTGCGCGAGGGCGAGGAAAAGCTGCGTCGCATTGAAGACATGCGCAACCAGCTGCTGGGCGATCACCCGGAGCTGTCGGCGCCGCCACCCTGAAACCGGATGATGCGCCGGCGATGACCTTGCCTGCGGCAGGTCCGGCAGTGTGGCCGGCAGGTCAGGCCGATGGATTATTCGGCCAGTGTTTTCTATAGTCCGGACACGCGTGTGCCCTCCGGAAGGCACGATCAACAACAAGAACGTTTGCGCCCATGAGCCTGTCCGCGCCCCCCGAAAATCTCGGTCACATTTCCGTGCCGGCCCTGCAGCAATACGTGCGCAGTGCCGAGGCCTGCGGGCTGGTGCGCGAAAAGGTGCTGGCCGAAGCCGGCATCCAGCCCGAGCAGCTGATCGACAACAACGGCCGGCTGCCTGGCGACGTGCTGCAGCGCCTGCTGCAGTACGTGCTGCCGCGTTGCGGCAATCCGCTGTTCGGCCTGCAGACCTCGCAGTTCATCCAGCCCGGCTCCTACAGCGTCATGGGCTATATCGCGATGACCAGCAGCACGCTGGCCGAAGCGGCGATGCGCATGCCGCAGTACGAGAAGCTGGTCGGCGACATGGGCACCTCCACCATCGAGCACGAGCCCGGCATGATCGTCGTGCGCTGGAACTGCCGCTTCCGCGAGCCGCAGGTGCGCCGGCACATCATCGAGAACGTGCTGGCCTCGTGGACCACCTATACGCGCTGGATGGCCGACTCGCCCGACCTGTCGCCGCTGGCCGTCCGCTTTGAGCATGAGCCACCGGCCGACCGCTCGCTGCTCAAGCACTACCAGCACATCTTCCGCTGCCCGGTGTATTTCAACCAGCCGATGTCGGCGCTGGTGGCGTCGCCACAGATGTTCGAGCACCCGCTGCGCTCGCCCGATGCCAACCTGCGCGAGACGCTGGAGCAGCATGCCCAGGCCACGCTGGCCGCGCTCAAGGAAAAGTACTCGCTCTCCGACCAGGTGCGTTCGCTGCTGCGCGCCATGCTCGCCGACGGCTCGCCGCGCAAGGAGTTCGTTGCCGAGCAGATGGGCATGAACGTGCGCACCCTGCACCGCAAGCTGGCCGAGGAAAGCCAGTCCTACCAGCAGATCCTCGATGACCTGCGCAGCGAGCTGGCACGCAAGTATCTGGCGCAATCGGCATTGTCGGTCGAGGACATCGCCCGCAAGCTGGGCTTTACCGAAAGCCGTTCCTTCATCCGCTATTTCAAGGGCTA
>DAIRDY010000092.1:0-1308 GCA_036795935.1 Moraxellaceae bacterium
GCCATCACGGCGGCAGTCTCTCGCCGCGGTCATGCATCAGCTCCAGCGACTCCACGCGCAGGCGTTCCGTCTCGCTGAAACGCTGGGCGCGGGCATCGGCCAGCTGGCGCAGGCGGTCGGCCTCGCCCAGGCTGCGGTTGCCGAGGATGGCCGCACGCTCGGCCAACCAGGCGGAAAGGCGACGGTCCCAGTCGCTGCGCTCGCGGTCCAGCCCTTCCAGGCGGTCGGCCGCCTCCGGCCCGACCAGGTTTTCGCGCAACTGGCGCAACTCGGCCGCCGAGCCGCCGCGCGCGCGCCAGTCCGCGGTCAGCGCCTCCAGGTTCTGGTACTGGTTGATGGCCGTCAGCGACTGCCGCAGGGCCTCGGGCAACTGCTGCTCCAGCGCCGCCAGTTGCTGCGCCCGCTGCAACGGACTCAGCCCCGGGTTCTGCAGCACGTCGAGCCGCGACAGCGTGTAGCGGTCATAGGCATCGTCGTCGCCAAAAAATGCGGTCACCACCTCGGCCGACAGGAACTGGCTGCGCAGCGCCTGCACTTCCTGCATCTGCCGGCGCACGGCGCCGATGTCGATGCTGCCGTCGCTGCGCTGCACACGCTCCTGCAAGGTCTCCAGCGCCTGCTTGTAGGCCAGGTAGCCGTCGAGGATGTGCTCGGCCTCGGCCGCCGCCGACGGAGGCAGGCGATGGCGGATATAGGCACGCAGCCGCGCCAGCACGGTGGCCAGCGGCTCCTCGCCCACCGTGGTCAGGAAGTAGTCGAAGACTCGGCGCACACCGTGGGTGATGCGCAGCCGGCCCTGGGCATCGACTTCCAGCTCGCCATCGACATCGGTTCCGGCCAGCGAGGTCGGCAGGCCCTCAAGGCCGGTGACAAAACGCCCGGCACCGCCGGCGGCCGCCGGCATCCCGCTGCTGCCACCGGCATCGGCCCCTGCCGCACCCGGGCGCTCGCCGGGAACCGGCGCCGGCGCACGCAGGAAAAACACCAGTGCCACCAGTACGGCCAGCAGGACGCCGCCTGCAGCCAGTTTCCATTTGCCTGCCATCACATCCCCTGATTCTTGTTTTGTCGGGTGCAGGCCCCGGGTTTTAACACAAGGCGGGCTGCGTCTGCAGGAACGCAAAAGGCCATGGCGGATGCCATGGCCTTTTGCGTTTACGGTGTCAGTGTGGGTGGTCATGCCCTGGGGGAGTCGATCACCCGCCCCCGCAAAGTGTCAGCGCACGGGGAGTCGAACGCCGGCGCCCCACAGGGCCGCGGTCCGCCTGAAACCGCTCCTGCGTTTCAGGCATTCCCGCCATCCCTGGC
>DAIRDY010000092.1:1408-3745 GCA_036795935.1 Moraxellaceae bacterium
CGGTCCGCCTGAAACCGCTCCTGCGTTTCAGGCATTCCCGCCATCCCTGGCGGTCACAGGCCGGCGGACTTGAGACGGTTGGCATGCTGGCGGAAGACGGACACCGGGTCCGGCGTGAACAGGCCGCGCAGGCCGAACAGGTGGTTCAGCTGGTCGGCATGGTTCCAGGGATAGTCATCGCGCAGCACCTGGCCGAAATGGTTGCTGCAGCGACCGACCAGACCGTCGTTCGCGCCCTTGCCAATGAAGGCCAGGCTGGTGACACCAAACAGCGCGTCGCTCAGGTCCAGCACATTGGTCAAGGGCGAGGTTCCGCCCCAGGAATAGAAACGCATGCCGTTGGCACTGTAGGCGCCTTCGCCACAGGCAGTGGCCGGCACCCCGGCCGGATGCCGGGCATTGAAGGCGGCCGCGCCCTGCGTGCTGAGCGAGGCCATTGCGGCCACCACGTCCTCGTTGTAGGGGTTGCCGGCCAGCCGGGTCAGGAAGGTGGAAAAGGCGTTGCCGATGCTGCCGGCCAGTCCGCCGATGGCGGGATTGGCGGTGAACTGTGCGGCGAGATCGGCCACCGGCGTGCCCTTGACCGGCGAGCCGACGGTGGTCACCGAGGCCACGCGAGTCGGCAGCACCGAGGCCACATAGCGCGCCGAAAAGCCGCCATGGCTGTGGCCGATCAGGTTGACCTTCTCAGCCCCGCTGATGGCGAGGATGTCCTGCACCTGGCGCAGCGTCTGCTCGCCGCGCGCCTCGCTGGAGTTGAAGGCCGAGGCCGAGGTCACATAGACCCGGGCGCCGTCACGGCGCAGGGCGGCGGGAATGCCGTACCAGTATTCAATGCCCAGCACCTTGTCGAAGCCGAGCACGCCGGGGGCGAGCACGACGGGGTGGCGGGTCTGGGTGTAGCTGGCCGAGGCCAGGCCGGACAGCAGCACAAGGGTGGCGGCGATCAGGGTTTTCATCGGGGGCGCTCCGTTCTTTTTCTTGTTGAGGCGCTGCGCTTGTCCTTATTCGTCGCGACGCCGGCCGGGGAGACTGCACACTTCCTGGCCCTTGCAACGCAGCCCCCGTGCCAGCTTCCCGCGAAGGCGGCCCCCAGCCCGGCCCTTGTCCGCATCTGCGCATCGGCTGTCCCGGGAGGCGACTTTCTGCCGCCGGCGTCCCACGACCACTCACCCCGCAGAGACGACCGTTCGTCGCCGCCACCCCGGGACTGTTACGCCGCGAAACGGTGGCAGCAGGGCGGGTAACACTCCGGCTGTTGCGTAACGACACATGACGCCGGCGTCATGGCTTGCCGCCGTCCGGATCACGCCAATATACTGCTCTTATGAACAGTACAAATTACCCCGCCCGCGCCTGGCGGCGCATGATCGCGCTGGTCGACATGGATGCCTTCTTCGCCTCCGTGGAGCAGCTCGACAACCCGCGGCTGCGCGGCAAGCCGGTCGGCGTGGTCAATGGCGAACAGGGCAGCACCTTCATTGCCGCCTCCTACGAGGCACGCGCCTTCGGCATCCGCACCGGCACGCGCTGGCAGGAAGCGCGCGAGCGCTGCCCGGACTGTTTCCGCGTGGTGGCGCGGCCGGCGCGCTATGCCGAGGTCTCGGCACGCATCATGGCGGCGCTTACCGAGGTCACGCCCGAGGTGGAGGTGTTCTCGGTGGACGAGGCCTTCCTCGACCTCACCGCCTGCCAGTCCTACTACCGCTACCGGCCCGAGGCCATTGCCGCCCTCATCCGCGACACAGTGCAGCGGGCCTCCGGCCTGTCCTGCGCGGTGGGCCTGGCCGGCGACAAGGGAACGGCGAAATGGGCGGCGCAGCAGCACAAGCCGGGCGGCATCACGCTGGTCCATCCGGACGAGGCCGAAGCCCGGCTGGCGCCGGTGCCGCTGACCGAGCTCTGCGGCATCGGTCCCGGCATGGCGGCGTTCTTTGCCGAGTACGGCGTCGTCACCTGCGGCGACATGAAAAAAATCCCGATCAGCGTGCCGGCGCGGCGCTTCGGCAACCTGGGGCGCCGGCTCTGGCTGATGGCCCAGGGCCGCGATCCGGCCCCGGTACAGGTGCAGGGCCGCGACCCGCACTCGCTCTCCCACGGCAAGATCCTGCCGCCCGGCACGCATCACCCCGAGGTCATCCAGGGCTTCCTGCAGCATCTGTCGGAAAAGCTCGCGGTGCGGCTGCGCCGCCACGGCTATGTGGTGCAGGAAATCAGCATCGGCCTGCGTTGCCCGGAAGGCTGGCGCCAGGGCTGGCTGCGCGCCGAGCAGCCCACGGACGACGGGCTGGAGATTTACCGGCTGGCCCGGCGCTTCCTGCGCCAGCACTGGTTCGG
>DAIRDY010000092.1:3845-8445 GCA_036795935.1 Moraxellaceae bacterium
TTCGAGGCCATCACGCCAGGCAAGCCCCCTTCCCCACCGCGTTCGCGGCGCCGCTGACCACGGCCGGCGCCGCGGCCTTGCGACGCAGGACAGCCCCGTGCCCCTGCGGTAGACTGCGCGCCTTTTTCCGGCAGGCCCGCTTGCCCCCGGCCCGAAGGCGGACTACACCCGGAAGTATCCGGCCGGGAACACCGCACGGCGACAGGCGAGTGTCCGGCCTCCTCCGTCAGCAAACAGAATGGCAATGAGCAGACTTTCCGAGATTTTGCCCGTGGACCAGCTACGGGTGCGCGTCGACGCCAGCAACAAGAAAAAAGCCTTT
Organism: Moraxellaceae bacterium; assembly: GCA_036795935.1. GTDB lineage: Bacteria > Pseudomonadota > Gammaproteobacteria > Pseudomonadales > Moraxellaceae > UBA2031. The sequence goes on from DAIRDY010000092.1 coordinate 4,168, forward strand.
GATCTTGCGGCGCAGCTGTTTGCCGACCGCCTGCAGCTGGATGCCGGCATGATTGCCGACAGCCTGTTCGCGCGCGAAAGCCTGGGCTCCACCGGCCTCGGTGCCGGGGTGGCGATTCCGCATGCCCGCATCAAGGGACTGACGGCACCCGCGGCCTGCCTGCTGCAACTGTCGCAGCCCATCGACTTCAATGCGCCGGACCGCGCACCGGTCAGCCTGCTGGTGTTCCTGCTGGTACCTGAGGCCGCCACCGGCCTGCACCTGCAACTGCTTTCCGAAGTGGCCACCCTGCTCGACGACGACACCCGGCGCCAGGCACTGAAGACCGGCGACTCTCCTGCCGCGCTGCACGGACTGCTGGCGGGCGCCACGCCGGGCTAAGCCCTGCGCACCCGCCACTGCCCGCGCCGCGCGCCTCACGCCTCTTGGGTGTGGGCTGCGAAACGCTTCACCTTGTCCTTGGGGCCGGACACGATCAGCAGATCCTGCGGCAGAATGGTGGTGCTGGGCGTGGCGTGATGGAAATCCTCGTTGCGACGCTTGACGCCGACCACCGTCACCCCGAAGCGCTCGCGCACCTGGCTGTCAGCCAGCGACTTGTTCAGCGTCGCTGCCGGCGCCGCAATCTTGGCAATGGCAAAGCCGTCGTCGAACTCGATGTAGTCCATCAGCCGCCCGGTGATCAGGTGCGCCACACGCTCACCCATGTCGGCCTCGGGATACACCACATGATGGGCGCCGATGCGTGTGGCGATCTGGCCATGCTCCGGCGTCAGCGCCTTGACCCAGATGTCGCGGATGCCGAGCTCGGTCAGCGCCATCACCGTCATCAGGCTGCAGGCGAGATCGCTGCCGATGCCGACGATGGCATGCGAGAAATCCGCCACGCCGAGCTGGCGCAGCACCTGCACATTGGTGGCATCGGCCTGCACGGCATGCGTCAGCCGGTCGGCCCAGGCCTGCACCGGCTCGGCCTCGCGATCAATGCCCATCACATCATGCCCGAGCTGCATCAGCGAACGGGCCACGGCGCCGCCAAAGCGGCCGAGACCGATCACCACCACACTGTCGCCTTGCGAAAAGGCGAACTGCTCCGTGAACAATTTACCCAACAATTGGATGCTCCTCCGGATAGCGATAGGGCATGCGCACACGGTTCATCGCCAGTGACGCCGCCAGGGTGATGGTGCCCACGCGGCCGGTGTACATCAGCAGCGTGAGCACGAGCTGGCCGGCCGGCGGCAGGTCAGCGGTTATGCCGGTGGACAGGCCCACCGTGCCGAAAGCGGAAATCACCTCAAAGATCACGCGGTCGGTGGGCAGGTCGGTCACGCGCAAGAGCGCGATGGTGCCGAGCACGACCATGCTGCTGCCCAGCACCAGCACGGTCACCGCCTGGCGCTGGGCGGCCGTGGAAATGCGGCGGCCAAAGGCCTCGCTGTCGTTGTGTGCCCGCACCTCGGCATAGACCAGCAGCGCCAGGATCATGAAGGTGCCCACTTTCACACCGCCGGCCGTGCCGGCACTGCCGCCACCGATGAACATGAGGAAGTAGTGCAACGCCCAGCTCTCCTGGCTGAGCGCGCCGATATCCACGCTGTTGAAGCCGGCGGTGCGCGCCGACACCGAGGCAAAGGCGGCGGAGAGCAGCTTGTCGCCCACGCCCATGCCGCCCAGCGTGGCCGGGTTGCGCCACTCGAACAGCAGCACGCCGAAAAATCCCATGCCGAGCAAGAGCACGGTACCGAGCAGCGTGAGCTTGGAATGCAGCGACCAGTGCCGGGGATCGCGCCAGCGGCTGCGCAGGTCGTGCAGCACCGGAAAGCCGATGCCGCCCATGATGATGGCCAGCATGACCGGCAACAGGATCCAGGCATCGCTGGCATAGCGCACCAGGCTGTCCGCGTGTAGCGAGAAGCCGGCATTGTTGAAGGCCGACACCGAATGGAAGATGCCGCTCCACAACGCCTCACCCAGCCCCATGCCATGGGCCTGCACAAAACGGGCGGTGAGCACTGCCGCCAGCAGTGCCTCGGACACGAAGGTCACGATAAACACCAGGCGCGCCACGCTGGAGACATCGCCCAGCCCCAGCGTATGCGTTTCCACCTGGGTCACGAGACGGGTGCGCAGGCGCAGCGAGCGGTTGACCATGAGGCCGAGCAGCGTGGCCGCCGTCATCATGCCGAAACCGCCGAGCTGGAACAGCAGCATGATCACGGCCTGGCCAAAGCCGGACCAATAGGTGCCGGTGTCGACCACCACGAGACCGGTCACGCACACGGCCGACACCGACGTGAAGAACGCCGTCAGCAGCGGCGTGGCCTCGCCACCGGGACGCGCCAGCGGCAGCATCAGCAGCACGGTGCCGGCCAGGATGGCCAGCAGGAAAGCCAGCGCCACGGCACGGGCAGGATGCAGGAGGTTCTTCATGGCATGTCCATGACTGCCGGGAAACAAAGGCGCCGGCGGGCAAGGCCGGCCGGCGCGCGGGCATTATGCGCCCGCGCGACCGGACTGTCTGCCGTACGCGCGGGACTCAGGCCGCAAGCGGGCCGCTGTGGAAGCGGACCTCGGTGTCCGGCGCTTCGATGAGCTCGCGCTCGATGGCACGGAAATGGGCGACGCGCGCGTCAATCGGCTCCGGCGAATAGCGCGCGGCCAGCTCGAGGTAGTACTCGAAATGGCGCGCCTCGGAGCGCAGCAGGAAGGTGTAGAAGCGGCCCAGCTCCTCGTCGAGATGCGGCGCCAGCATGGCAAAGCGCTCGCAGGAACGCGCCTCGACAAAGGCACCGATGATCATCAGGTCGACCAGGCGCCCGGGCTCGCCATGGCGCACATGCTCGCGCAGGCCGCCTGCGTAGCGCGCCGCCGGCACCTGCCGGTAGGGAATGCCGCGCGAGCGCATGATCTCCAGCACCTGCTCGTAATGCAGCATTTCCTCGCGCACCAGCTGGCTGAGCAGGGTCTGCAGCTCGGGGCGGTCGCTGTAGCGGAACAGCAGGTTCATCGCCGTGCCGGCAGCCTTCTTCTCGCAGTTGGCATGGTCCTGCAGCAAGAGCGGCAGGTCGCGCAGCGCGCCGTCGACCCAGGCCGCAGGCGTCGGGCAGGCAAGAAAATCGCGCACGGGTTGCAGGAAATCCACGGCGGGCTCCGGAGCACTTGATAAGGGGCGCGATTATAGCGGCCGATACCCGGCCTGTGCGGCCCTCCACCCCCTTGCGCCCCGCCGCTGCCTGACCGGTACGCTGGCCTGCTGCTATCCTTGCCGGCCCTGCCACCGTTGTCAGTCTCCCGCATGCACGACACGCCCGCCGCCCCGCTCAAGGCCAAGGACCGCGCCTATCTCGCCCTGCTGCAGTTGCTCAGCCGGCTGCCGCTGCCCTTCCTGCGCCGTTTCGGCGCCCTGCTTGGACGACTGGCCGCGCTACCACGGCAAAGCCGCGCCGTGCGTACCGTCGCACGCAACCTGGAACTGTGCTACCCCGGGCAAACGGCCGCCTGGCGCGCAGCGGTATTGCGCGCGAACTTTGTCCACACCGGCATGTTGACCATGGAATTTGCCAAGATATGGGGCATGCCGCCCGACTGGACGTTGGGACGAATAACTCGCGTGCACAACGAACAGCTGTTCCATGACGCCATTGCGGTCGGCCGCGGCACCATCGCCATCGTCCCGCACTTCGGCACCTGGGAAGTGATGAACCCCTGGCTCAGCCAGCATGTCGCACCGGTGATCATGTACAAGCCGGGCAAGGATGCCGGCGTCAACGCCTTCGTGCTGGCGGCGCGCAGCCGCCTGCGCACAACCCTCGTGCCCACCGACGAAAGCGGCGTGCGCGCCGTGTTCAAGGCCCTGCGCAAGAACGGCTTCACCGCCATCCTGCCCGACCATCTGCCGGATGCCAGCGGCGGCCTGCACGCGCCCTTCTTCGGCATCAACGCGCTCACCGGCACGCTGGTGCCCAAGCTGGTGGAGCGCACCGGCTGCCGCGTCATCGTGATGCACTGCCTGCGTACGCCCGAGGGCTTCGAGATGTACTTCAGCGAACCCGATGCCGGCATTTACGACGCCGACACGGCTATTGCCACGGCAGCACTGAACCGCACGGTGGAACAGGTGATTGCAGTCGATCCCGCGCAATACCAGTGGAGCTACAAGCGCTTCCGGCGCAGCAGCGACATCGACGATCCCTACCTGAGCCCGGAGAAGGCGGCCCGGGCCGCCGCCCGCCGCCAGGCAAGGCAGGCGCGACAGACGGAGGGCTGAGGCATGCG
>DAIRDY010000093.1:0-2093 GCA_036795935.1 Moraxellaceae bacterium
GAGTTTTGACACAGCCTGATCATGGCGGGATTTTTATTGGGCGCATCCTTTGCAGCATCAGCGTGCCTCGCGCGCATCCAGCGCAAACCACAGCAGCAACACCGGCGCGCCATGCCGTGGCCGCCAGAAGGCCGGACCGAAATAGAGCCCGGGCGCCACCTCGCGCAGCTCGTCGCGGATGCGACGCAGCGGCCAGGGATTGCCGGCGTGGTCGTAATCAAGACGGATGCAGTCGGCGCCGTCCAGCGCGGAGGCCGCTATCCGCGACTGGAAGCTGAACAGCGTGAAAGGGCGCAACAGCGGCAGGCTGAGGCGGTTGGCCCCCTTGCCGCTCTTGCGGCCGCGGGTGCTGAAGTCCTTGCCCTGCCAGGGAAAAAAACGGGCGCCGGCCAGCGCATGCACGAGTGGCGCCAGTGGCGTGCGCTGCAGGCCGCGCAGCGCCACCAGCCGCCCGCGCGGCGAACCGTTGAGCACCGCCAGGCTGGAGGGCACGCGCCCGGCGGCATAAAGCTCGGCCAGCGCCGGCTCGTCGAGCGTGCACAGCGCGTCCAGCGTCAGCACCAGCCGGTGCAGCGTTTGCGTGCCCATGATTGCCTCTCCCGCCGGTTGTCCGGTCAGCCCTCGACCTGCATGCCGTCGACTTTCTGGAAGCCGCGCGGCAGCTTGGCGCCACGGCGGCCGCGCTCGCCGCGATAGACCTCGAGATCGCTGCGCTTGAGCGTGACATGGCGGCTGCCGGCATGGATCACCAGCTTCTGGCCCTCGGCCAGCGTCGCCAGCGCGATCACCACCTCGTGCTCGTCGGCCGCTATGTTCATCAGCTTGTTGCCCTTGCCCTTGGCGAGCTGTGGCAGGTCGGCCACCGGGAAGACCAGCAAGCGGCCTTCGCTGGAGAGCACGGCCAGCAGTTCGGCCCCCGCGCCCACCACGGCCGGTGCCAGCACCTGCGCACCCTCCGGCAGGTTGAGCACGGCCTTGCCGTTCTTGTTGCCGGCCTCGAGGTCGCCAAGCGTGGTGACAAAACCGTAGCCCGCGCTCGAGGCCAGCACCACCGGCTGCCGGTTCTCGCCCATCAACAGGCCGCGGAAGCTGGCGCCCGGCGGCGGATTGAGGCGGCCGGTCAGGGGCTCGCCCTGACCGCGCGCCGACGGCAGCGAACTGGCCAGCAAGGAATAACTGCGCCCGGTGGAGTCCAGGAAATGCGCCAGCTGGTTGCTGCGGCCCTCGGCCTTGGCGAAGTAGGCATCGCCCGCCTTGTAGGAAAGCCCGGCGGCATCGACCTCGTGACCCTTGGCCTGACGCACCCAGCCCTTCTCCGACAGCACCACGGTGCAGGGTTCGCTGGGCGTGAGCTCGGTTTCCGACAGCGCCTGCGCCTCGCGGCGCATGACGATGGGCGAGCGGCGCTCGTCACCGTACTTGTTCATGTCCTCGGTGAACTCGCGCACCAGCAGCTTCTTCATTTCGGTGTGCGAGCCCAGGGTCCTTTCCAGGCCCTTGCGCTCTTCGGCCAGCTCGTCCTGCTCGCCGCGGATCTTCATTTCCTCGAGCTTGGCCAGATGGCGCAGCTTGAGCTCGAGAATGGCCTCGGCCTGGATGTCGGAGATGCCGAAGCGCTCCATCAGCACCGGCTTGGGCTTGTCCTCTTCGCGGATGATGCGGATGACTTCGTCGATGTTGAGGAAGGCAATCAGCAGGCCGTCGAGGATGTGCAGGCGGTCGATCACCTTGTCGAGGCGGTGCTGCAGGCGCCGGCGCACGGTAAGCAGGCGGAACTCCAGCCACTCGGTCAGGAAGTCCATCAGCCCCTTCACCTGCGGCCGCCCGTCGAGGCCGATCACGTTCATGTTCACGCGATAGGTGGACTCGAGATCGGTGGTGGCGAAAAGGTGATTCATCAGCTGTTCGACATCGACGCGGTTGGAGCGCGGCACGATCACCAGACGGGTCGGATTCTCGTGGTCCGACTCGTCGCGCAGGTCGGCCACCAGCGGCAGCTTCTTGGCCTGCATCTGCTCGGCAATCTGGGTCAGGATCTTGGCGCCCGACACCTGGTGCGGCAGCGCCGTCACCACGATGTCGCCATCCTCCAC
>DAIRDY010000093.1:2193-8312 GCA_036795935.1 Moraxellaceae bacterium
ATGCCGGTGGTGCCGTTGAGCAGCAGGTTGGGCAGGCGCGCCGGCAGCACCTTGGGCTCGTCCATGGTGCCGTCGAAATTCGGCTGCCAGTCCACCGTGCCCTGCTCGAGTTCGGACAGCAACACCTCGGCATAGGGCGACAGCCGTGACTCGGTGTAGCGCATGGCCGCGAAGGACTTGGGATCGTCCGGCGAGCCCCAGTTGCCCTGGCCATCCACCAGCGGATAGCGATAGCTGAAGGGCTGGGCCATCAGCACCATGGCTTCGTAACAGGCAGAGTCACCGTGCGGATGGTATTTGCCGAGCACGTCGCCGACGGTGCGCGCCGACTTCTTGTACTTCGCCGTGTTCTTGAGGCCGAGCTCGCTCATCGCATAGACGATGCGGCGCTGCACAGGCTTGAGACCGTCGCCGATATGCGGCAGCGCACGGTCCATGATCACGTACATGGAATAGTTGAGGTAGGCCTGCTCGGTGAAGGCCGCGAGCGGTCGGCGCTCGCTCTCGTCAAAGTCCAGGTTCAGGGAATCGGTCATTTCTTTATCAGCCATTCATTCCGTCCCACCGCAGGCGGGTAGAGGGAGCAATCTGTCAAACGCCGACTTCGGCGAGGTTGCCCTTGGTTTCCAGCCAGCTCTTGCGGTCGGCCGCGCGCTTCTTGGCCAGCAACATGTCCATGGTTTCGGTGGTGGCGGCCAGATCATCCAGCACCAGCTTCACCAGACGACGCGTATCGGGCGCCATCGTGGTCTCGCGCAACTGCAGCGGATTCATTTCACCCAGGCCCTTGAAGCGCTGCACATTGGGCTTGCCCTTCTTCTTTTCCGCTTCGAGACGGTCGAGGATGCCGCGCTTTTCGTCCTCGTCGAGGGCGTAATAGACCTCCTTGCCGAGGTCGATGCGGTACAGGGGGGGCATGGCCACGAAGACATGGCCACGCTCGACCAGCGGCCGGAAATGGCGCACAAACAACGCGCAGAGCAAAGTCGCAATATGCAGGCCGTCCGAGTCGGCATCGGCGAGGATGCAGATCTTGCCGTAGCGCAGGCCCTCGAGGTTGTCGGAGGCCGGATCGACACCGATGGCCACCGCGATGTCATGCACTTCCTGCGAGGCCAGGATTTCGCCGGAATCGACTTCCCAGGTATTGAGAATCTTGCCGCGCAGCGGCATCACTGCCTGGAACTCGCGGTCGCGTGCCTGCTTGGCGGAGCCGCCGGCGGAATCACCCTCCACCAGAAACAGCTCGGAGCGCGTGATGTCCGAGAGCGAACAGTCGGCCAGCTTGCCCGGCAGCGCCGGACCCGAGGTGATCTTCTTGCGCGCCACCTGCTTGCTCTGGCGCAGCCGGCGTTGCGCATTGCTGATGGCAAGCTCGGCCAGTTGCTCGGCAATGTCGGTGTGCTGGTTCAGGTAGAGCGAGAAGGCATCCTTCACCACGCCGGAGACAAAACTCGCCGACTCGCGCGATGACAGGCGCTCCTTGGTCTGACCGGCAAACTGCGGGTCCTGCATCTTGACCGAGAGCACGAAGGCGCAACGGTCCCAGACATCTTCCGGCGACAGCTTGACGCCCCGCGGCAAGAGGTTGCGGAACTCGCAGAACTCGCGCAGGGCCTCCAGCAGGCCGGTACGCAGGCCGTTGACATGGGTGCCGCCCTGCGCCGTCGGAATCAGGTTCACATACGATTCCTGTGTCAGCTCGCCGCCCTCGGGCAGCCACTGCACGGCCCAGTCCACGGCCTCCTTCTGCGCCGCGAAGGCGCCGATGAAGGGCTCCTCGGGCAGCGTCACGAACTCGCGCGTGGACTCCTTCAGGTAGTCCTTGAGTCCGTCCTCGTAATACCAGCTCACCGTCTCGCCGCTGTTCTCGTCGGTGAAGACCATGGTCAGGCGCGGGCAGAGCACGGCCTTGGCCTTCAGCACATGCTTGAGGCGGGACACGGAGAATTTGGGGCTGTCGAAGTATTTCTCGTCGGCCCAGAAGCGCACCGAGGTGCCGGTCTGCTTCTTCGGTGCGGTATCGATGACTTTCAGCTGGGTGGCCGCATCGCCGTCACGGAACTCCTGCTGGAACACCGAGCCGTCACGCTTCACGGTGACGATGAGGTGCTTCGAGAGCGCATTCACCACCGACACGCCGACGCCGTGCAGGCCGCCGGAGAACTGGTAGTTGTTGTTGGAGAACTTGCCGCCCGCATGCAGGCGCGTGAGGATGAGCTCGACCCCCGAGACCTTGTGCTCGGGGTGGATGTCCACCGGCATGCCGCGACCATCGTCGGTCACCGACAGCGAACCGTCCTTGTGCAGCACGACCTCGATGCGCGCGGCATGACCGCCCAGGGCTTCGTCCACGGAGTTGTCGATGACTTCCTGCGCCAGATGATTGGGACGCTGGGTGTCGGTGTACATGCCGGGGCGTTTCTTGACCGGGTCCAGCCCGGACAGCACCTCGATGGCCGAGGCTGTGTAGTTGTTGCTCATGGGACAAACGCCTGCTGTTCCAGAAATTCGACAATCGACGGCAGGGCCGCCAGAAAACCTTCGTACGCGTGCGAGCCGCCCGGCGTGACCTCGACGCGGCAACCGGCATAGAAACGCTCGGCCTCGCGGTAGTCCAGGGTTTCATCCCCGGTCTCGAGCAGTACACGCAGCCGCGAAGGAGTCGCCGGCGGCAGCTCGGTGCGTTCGAGAAAGCCCACATGCCCAGGCAGCAGTTCGCTGACCTCGCCGGTGTGGTAGTTGCGGTTCTCGCCAAGATGACGCGCGAGCAGCCGGTGCGGATGCACGGCCGGATTGATCAGCACCGCCGGCAGGCCGTGCCGCGCGGCCAGCACATTGGCGAAAAAACCGCCCATGGACGAGCCGATCAGGCCCGTCGCCGGGGGGCAAGACTGCACGCAGGACTCGAGCAGGGCAAGCGCCTTTTCCGGGTCCATGGGCAGGGCCGGGACACGGATGTCGAGATCGGGCCGCTGGCTGGCCGCCCAGGCCTGGAGCTGGCGGGCCTTGGCCGACTGCGGCGAGCTGTTGAAGCCGTGGATATAGACAATGCAGGTCATGCCGCATGCCCTGAAACGAAAAATGCGCTTGCGCGCATTTCCCTTGTAGCGGAGGCCGGGGACCAAGACCGCATCAGTAACCCTTGACGGAGAAGTCGACCTCGAACTTCACCCCCTCGACGCGCGACACCGTGGTCTCGATGCGGCCGTCAGGGTAGAGATCAAACCAGCGGTAGCCCGGCGCCACGTCGTCAATGGCAAAGTCCTCGCTCTGCGGCTTGAACTGCACGCAGGTGGACGGCACGGAGAGCAGGCGCACGCCGCGGCGCGACTGGTCGGAGGCCTGGTGCACATGGCCCCAGATCACGGCACGGACATGGTCGACGCCGTCGATGACAGCCCAGAAGTCGGTGGCATTCTTCACCACCTGGGTGTCCAGCCAGGCGCAGCCCATGGGCACCGGATGATGGTGCAGGCAAACCATGGTGTGGTGGCCGCGGGTCTTTTCCAGCGCCTCGCGCAGGAAGGCGAGCTCCGAGGCCTGGAACTTGCCGGGCACTTCGTGCTCGACACTGGAGTTCAGCATGATGATGCGCCAGTCGCCCTGCTCGATCAGGCAGGGGCTCAGGTGGCTGCGGCCGCCCAGGCTGTTGACCATGGGTGAGGTGAGGTCGTGGTTGCCCTGCAGCCAGTAGCTGGGGGCATTGAAGCGGGTGAGGTGCTGGCGAAAGCGGTCATAGGCCGCGGTCGAGCCGTCCTGTGACAGGTCGCCGGTGGCCAGGATCACGTCGATGTGCGGCTGCTCGCGCGCCACACGCTCGAGGACCAGCTTGAGGCTGTCCTCCGTGTTCAGCCCCAGCAGCCGGCCGTCCGTACTGGCGAAGAGGTGGCAGTCGGAAATCTGGACCACTCGCTGTGGCCGCGGGTCGGTCTGCGTCAAGGTATCTTCCATGGATACGTTTATTTGTCCTGAATGTAGCGCAAGCCGGGCGATTATTACCAGAAACGGGTCACAGGCCGGAACCGGCCGGCACCGCCCATCCGTCGGGCCAGCCCCCGGGCAGGGTCTCGACATAGCCCTCGCGCAGGCAGTGCTCGAGGCATTCGGCGAGAAACTCGTTGACCTGGGTCTTCTCGTCGCGGGCATGCATGGCCGGATTGGGATAGCGGTTGCGGGCCGGAATGCGGCGGGCACTCTGGAAGCGCAACACCTCGGCCAGCCCGACGTCGTGGTAGATGCGCACTTCCATGTCGAGGCGCGGGCACCAGGGGAGGCGGCTGGTGGTCTGGCGGATCAGCAGGGTGTCGGTATAGACCGAGCGCTCCAGCACCTCGAGCGCCATCAGCGCCGGGGTATCGCCCGGCTGTGCCCAGTGGAAGCGGTAATGCCGGTGCTCCGGATCGGGCAGCAGGCGGCGCAGACGACCATAGTTGAGCGCGCACACCGTCTGCAGGTGCTGCAGGTCCACCGTATAGCGGGTGGGGGCGCGCAGGGCCGTCCGGCTCATCACTTCTTCCAGCGCGCCACGAGGCGCGGCTTGTTCAGGGCCAGCCACTGCAGCGCAATGATGCAGGGGGCGTTGTTGATGCGGCCACGCTGCAGCGCCGCCATGGCCTGATTGACGCTCATCACGTTGACGCGAATGTCCTCGCCCTCTTCCGGCAGGCCGTGAATGCCGCCGGCCAGGCTCAGGTCGGCCTGTGCCACATAAAGCCCGAAGCGCTCGTCGGAGCCGCCGGGGCTCGGCAGGTAGTCCATGACCTTTTCCACCGCGCCCAGCGTGATACCCGCCTCTTCCAGTGCCTCGCGACGCACAACATCCTCGGGCACCTCACCGGGCTCGATCAGGCCGGCGACGATCTCGAACTGCCAGGGATGGGCATCGTCCAGCGCACCGACCCGGAACTGCTCGATCAAGAGCACGCTGTCAGCATCGGCGTCATACACCAGCACGCCCACCGCCGCCGGCCGCACGAACAGCTCGCGCGTGACGAGCGGCCCCATGCCGCCGGCAAACTGGCGGTGGCGCAGGTGCAGCTTGTCCATGCGATAGAAGCCGCGAAACAACGTTTCGCGCTTTTCCACCACCACATCGTCACGCGAAAAACCGGCCGCCGACATCAGCGTACTCCCCTGCCCTGCTCAGACCTCGTGATACACCTGCGCGCCTTCCTCGCGGAAGCGCACGGCCTGCTCCTCCATGCCGGCATCCACCGCCTGCTGCTCGGCCACACCCTTCTGTGCCGCATAGTCGCGCACTTCCTGCGTGATCTTCATCGAGCAGAACTTGGGGCCGCACATGGAGCAGAAATGCGCCAGCTTGTGCGCCTCCTTGGGCAAGGTCTCGTCGTGGAACTCGCGGGCGGTGTCCGGGTCCAGGGCCAGGTTGAACTGGTCTTCCCAGCGGAACTCGAAGCGGGCCTTGGACAGCGCATTGTCGCGCGCCTGGGCGCCGGGATGACCCTTGGCCAGATCCGCAGCATGGGCGGCGATCTTGTAGGTGATGATGCCGTCCTTCACGTCCTTCTTGTTGGGCAGGCCGAGGTGTTCCTTGGGCGTGACATAGCACAGCATGGCGCATCCGAACCAGCCGATCATGGCGGCGCCGATGCCGGAGGTGATGTGGTCATAGCCCGGCGCGATGTCGGTGGTGAGCGGGCCCAGCGTGTAGAAAGGCGCCTCGTCGCAGCATTCCAGCTGCTTCTCCATGTTTTCCTTGATCAGGTGCATGGGCACATGACCCGGGCCTTCGATCATCACCTGCACGTCGTGCTTCCAGGCAATCTTGGTCAGCTCGCCGAGCGCTTCCAGCTCGCCGAACTGGGCCTCGTCATTGGCGTCGGCAATCGAGCCCGGACGCAGGCCGTCGCCGAGCGAGAAGCTGACGTCATAGGCCTTCATGATTTCGCAGATTTCCTCGAAGTGCGTGTAGAGGAAATTCTCCTTGTGATGCGCCAGGCACCACTTGGCCATGATGGAGCCGCCGCGCGAAACAATCCCGGTGACGCGCTTTGCGGTCAGCGGGATGTGGCGCAGCAGCACGCCGGCATGGATGGTGAAATAGTCCACGCCCTGCTCGGCCTGCTCGATCAGCGTGTCGCGGAAGATTTCCCAGG
>DAIRDY010000094.1:0-3843 GCA_036795935.1 Moraxellaceae bacterium
GCCGAGCAGTCCGGCCGCATCGGCATGCTCACGCACTGGATGCTGGGGCGGGCGATGAAGTTGTCGGCGCAATGGGCTGCTGCCGGGCAACCGGTGCAGATATCCGTCAACGTGTCGACGCGCGACATCCTAGACGAGCGTTTTCCGCAGGCGCTGCGCGCGCTGCTCGAGCAGCATGACGGGCGTGCCGAGTGGCTGCGCCTCGAGATCACCGAGAGCGGGCTGATGGAGGATGCCGAGCGTGCGCTGCGCGTGCTGCACCAGATCCGTGAACTGGGCTTCACACTCAGCATCGACGATTTCGGTACCGGTTATTCCTCGCTGTCCTACCTGAAGAAAATGCCGGTGGCCGAACTCAAGATCGACCGCTCCTTCGTGCATGGGGCGCGTGCCGGCTCCGACGCGGCGGTGCTGCTGCGCTCGACCATCGAGCTCGGTCACAACCTCGCGCTCAGCGTGGTGGCCGAGGGCGTGGAAACCGCCGAGGAGTGGGCGCTGTTGCAGGCGCTGGGCTGCGACTACATCCAGGGTTATCTGGCCAGCCGGCCGCTGCCGGTGGACGAGTTTGCGCAGTGGGTGGCGGCACAGGCGCCGTTCCGGCCACTGGCCGTGGTGGGCTGAAAAAAAGCAGCCGGCTTGCGCCGGCTGCTTTTTGTGCGGGCGGTGCTCAGCCCTGCGCTTCGTAGTGCATGGTGTCGCCGGGGGGCTGCAGGTAGAAGCCCTGCAGGTAGTTCACGCCCAGCGTCCACAGCTTGGATAGCGTGGCGGCGTTCTCGACATACGAGACGATGATCTTCTTTTCCAGCTCGCCGAGTTCGGCGCAGGCCTTTTTCATGGCGCCCAGGTTTTCCTCGTTGCTCAAGTCCTGGGTGAAAGAGCGGTCCAGCTTCACATAGCCCACGGTGACATGCTTCAGCGTGTTCAGCGGGTTCAGCGTGGTGCCGTAATGGCTGATGGAGATCGGGCAGCCGGCCTGGGTCAGGGCGGCGGTCTGGTCCTTGGCGGCTTTCAGGTAGCTCACCACGTCGCCTTCGGCGAACTGCAGCACCAGCGGATGGCCCTTGGGGTCGACCGCCTTGGACAGCTTGCTGATCCAGGCCGGCAGCGAGCTGTCCTGCAGCGATTCCGCCGTGAGGTTGATCAGCAGGCGCGCATTCGGTGCCTGCTTCGTGTGCTCCTTGAGCTGCTTGGCGGCATTCAGCATCACCCAGCGGTCGATCTTGGCACCGAGCTGGTGGCGCTGTGCCACCGGCATGAAGTCGTCCGGCGTCAGCACATTGCCGTCGGGCAGCTGCAGGCGCACGAAAACTTCGTAGAACTCGCCGCCCTCGCTCATCACGTCCACCAGCGGCTGGTAGAGCAGCTTGAACTTGCTGTGCTCGAGCGCATCGACCAGCAGCTCGAGCATGGCCGTGTCGGAGCTGCCGGCCTGTTCGGCGACATTGAACAGCTCGACGCCATTGCCCTGGCGGTTGAGCTTGACCTTGTCGGCGGCACCAATGGCGCGGCCCAGCATTTCCGCCGGTTCCGGCGCGGTTTCACCGATCATGGCAATACCGATGCTGACGGTGGTCTGCTGTGTCTTGCCACCCGGAATCTCGATCAGCTTGTCATGCACTTCCTTGCACAGGGCCTCGGCTTCGGCACGGGCCTTTTCCGGGTCCAGCGCGGGGACCAGCACGGTGAAGGCGGCATCGCCGAAGCGGGCGGTGTCGGCGGCACTGAAGTGCTTGCCGATCATGTCGGCCACGGCCTTCACCACCACGTCGGTGCCGGCCAGGCCGACGGCCGCATTGATGGCGGTGCTGTTGTCGATGGACAGATAGAACAGCGCGTAGCGGCTCTTGTCCTTGTGCGCCTTGTGCACGGCGGCGGTCAGGCTTTCTTCGAAGCGCTGGCGGTTGGCGAGGCCGGTGAGGGCATCGACGCTGGTGGCTTCCTTGAGCTTCTCGGCCAGTTCGGCGGCCTTGCCGTCGTCGCGGCGGATGACGATCTGCGTGCAGGGTTCGCCGTCGTAGCTCGCGGCCGAGAGCTGCATCATGGCGTCGATCTTGCTGCTGTCGGCCTTCATGCCGTGGAAGCGCAGGTCGGCGGAAATGCGTTCACCCTTGCTGTAGGCGCGCAGGTAATCCTTGAAGTTGTTGAGGTCCTCGCGCGCCACCAAGTCGATGACCGGCATGCCTTCGAGGTCTTCGGCGCTGTCGTAGCCGAAGAGCTCGGCATAGGCGACGTTGGCATAGATGTGCATGCCGTCGTGCACATAGGCAATGGCATCGCGCGAGTTGTCGAGCAGCAGCTCGCAGCGCTTTTCGCTTTCGGCAAGCGTGGCCTCGGCCTTGCGGCGGGCACGCCGGGCCTGCAGGCTGGCCAGCTCGCGGCGGATGGCGAACATCAGGTGGCGGTGGGCGTCGGCCGGAATGGCGTCGACGGCACCGGCCTGCAGGCATTCGATGACCATGTCGCCGTCGTATTTTTCCAGCAGCACGATGCAGGGAATGTCCTTGTCCTGCTTGCGGATGTGGCCGACAGCGGTGTCGTAGCTGGTTTCACCGGTCATTTCGCCGGCGAGCAGGATGTCCCATGTGCCTTCCTGCAGGGACGCGAGCAGGCCCTCTTCATCGGCGATGAGTTCCGGGCGAGTCGCGATACCGGCATTTTTCAGCGCATTGATGATCTGCTCGGCATTGTCCTGCGAATCATGCAGTACCAGCAGACGGACGGTCTCGTTCTTCGGGGCCATGCGCGGGGGAATTCCTGGGGAACGGGTGACGGAAGCAGGGGGCCTATTCTGGCCCGCTGCCGGGTTTTTTCAAGCCTGACAAAGGGGTTGCGACTTGCGCCCGGGCATTGACAGCCTGCATCCGGGCACGCTCAGAGACTGGACCAGATGGAGTCGAAGTCCTCGTTCGGGCTGCTGCCGGCACTGCTTTCGCTGCTTTCGCTGGCGGGCCGGTTCATCAGCGTGAACTCGAACTGGCTGAAACTCTGGGTGGCGCTGACCTGGCGGCCGAGATGGGCCTTCACCTCCTCGCCGTCGATCTTGAGCACCAGCTTGTAGCCGGAGCGGAAGGTCAGGGCCGGGGTGATCAGCGTGGCCGGGCGGCCGATGGTCTTGAGCTCGGGCAGCAGCAGCGTGCGCATGAACTCGGTGGCCTCGCCGGTCTTCTTGATGACGCGGGCGCCGCAGGGGCGGGCCTTGGGCGACAGCACCTCGATGCCGAGCTGGGCGCCGTGGCCGGGCAGTTGCTTGACCCAGCGGATCACGCCCACGCTCCAGTTGGGCTCGCCCTCTTCGCGCAGGCCGAGAATCTCGCCGGCCTTGACGCTGGCCGGCACGTCGCCCGACCACTCGATGCAGTAGCCGCCGGGGCTGACGTTGACGATCTGGCAGTCGTGGGTGTCGTAGCGGTCGGGGCCGGCGGCCGCGGCGGCGGCCTTGTCCTGGAAGTCGAGGTTGAATTCGCGCTCGTCTTCGCGCTTGTCGACGTTGCCTAAGGCCATGGACCAGACATCACGGCCGCTGCGGTCATCGGGGCGGTGGGCGCCGATGGGGCGGGCCTTGAGGAAGGGATTGTCGGCATCCTGGATCATGAAGCGCCCCTGGTCGCCCATCATCAGGATGTCGAAGTCGCGCTTGCCGGCGAGGAAGTAGTGGGTGGCGGTGAGGCCGAGGCTTGTTTCCAGCACGCCATCCTGCGAGACGCGGGAGAAGCTGCGCTCGCTGAGCTCGCTCCAGGCCTGGATCAGGTGCTGCAGCAGTGCCGGGCTGAGCGCAGCCTCGCCATGGGCGCGCGGATTGCCGAGCTGGGCCTGCTTCAGCAGCTCGCCCAGGCGCTCGACCAG
>DAIRDY010000094.1:3943-8158 GCA_036795935.1 Moraxellaceae bacterium
TGCAGCTCCAGCCAGAGCCGGGGCGGGGTGTTCAGGTAGAGCTGGGTGGAGCGCAGCAGGTTGCCGGTGAGCTCGGTGATGGCATGGTGCGCGGCCTGCGCCAGCAGGCGGCCGGTCTCGTTGTCGCGCTTGCGTTCGAAGCGCTCAATGCTGGCCAGCACCACCAGCTTGTAGCCGGTGGCAAGGTGGCTTTGCATGGTCTGCGCCAGCGTGGCGACCTTGGTCGCGCGTTCCGGCAGCATCACCGACTGGTTCAGGTAGTGCTTGGCCAGGGCGGCACACAGCGCATGCGTGGTCGGGCGCAGTGCCTCCAGCAACTCGAAGCGCTGCGCGGCGTCGAGTTCGATGCGGTTCAGCTCCTGCAGGGTCTGGAACACCTGACGCGAGGAATCGCCGACATTGATCATCGGCAGGGCGGCCACCCACTCCTTCAGCTTCTTCGGCTGGTGGCTGACCAGGCTCAGGCGGTTGAGGTCCTGGGCGGGGAGGCGTTGGCGCAGGGGTTCGGCGCTGCTGACCATGAATACTGTCCCGATGTAGTAGTTATGGGGGTGACGGGCGATCAGGCATGTCGCTCCCGTGAGCTACTGGCTGCAAATTTGTGGCCAAGTTCACAGGAATAAGTCTAGGCATTCTTATCCATGCCTGCTCTCGCGGGCAACCTTTGTACAACGCTTGCCAACATTTGCTGACCGTCCAGCCATGAATTCCGGCCGTTTGCCTGTATGCCGGCGCCTGCCACCTCACGGCTTGTTGGCCAGGCAGTAGTCGAGGAACACGCGCAGGCCCTCGGTGCGGTACTTCTGGCGGTGCACCAGCAGGAAGAGCTCGCGCGACAGGTCGAGGAAGGGCGTGGCCAGCGGCACCACCCGGCCCTGCGCAAAGGCCTCCTCCAGCGTGCGCCGCGAGGCACAGCCGATGCCGATGCCGGTGGCCACGGCGCGCGCGATGGCCTCGGTATGGCCGAACTCCAGCAGCAGGTTGACGCGCTGGATGCGCCCCAGCACGGCGTTGTCGAAGATCTCGCGCGTGCCCGAGCCCGGTTCGCGCAGGATCCAGTCGGCGCCGGCCAGGTCTTCGGGCGTGAGGGTGGCCTGCTGTGCCAGCGGGTGGTCGGCGGCGGCGAAGATCACCAGCTCGTCGCGACACCAGGGCAGCACCTCGATGTCCGGCTCGTGGCAGAAGCCCTCGATGAAGCCGGCGTCAATCTGGAAGTTCTCCAGCGCCTGTATCACATGCCGGGTATTGGCCACTTCCAGCGCCACATGGGCGCCCGGGTAGGCGCGCATGAAGCTGCCAATGAGGCCGGGCAGCAGGTAGTTGCCGATGGTCAGGCTGGCGCCGATGCGCAGCTGGCCGATCAGCCCGCCGTCCTCGCGCGCCAGCGCCTCGATCTCGGCCACCCGTGCCACCGCCTCCAGCACCCGGGGCAGCAGCTGGCGGCCGGCGTCGTTGAGCTGCAGGCGCTTGCCGACGCGGTCGAAGAGCTTGCGGCCGAGCTGGGTCTCGAAGTCGGCCAGCGACATGCTGGTCGCGCTCTGGGTAATGCTCAGCGTCTCCGCGGCCCGGGTGACGTTGCCGGCCCGGGCCACGGCGATGAAGACTTCCATCTGCTTGAGCGTGATACGCATGGTTCATCCATCAGTGAATCTGATGAACAAACCATAGCAGCATCCCGCCGGTCCGGAACACCCGCCCGACTGTTGCCCGGGCTGCAGGAAATTCTGCCCGACGGACTTTTGCGGCGCCGGGATCTGTGACGCAGTGCACACAATCGGGTAGCGTCAGGAAAAATCGGCCATGCCTTTTGCCTTAGACCACTGTTGCCATGCCGTCCAGTCCTGCCGCCGCCCCGCCCCGTCCCGCCGCGACCAGCGTGCTCGTGATCGATGACTCCGCCGAGGACCTGGCGCTGCTCACCGAGTACCTGCGCGGGGCCCGGCTGCGCATTGCCGTCGCCTTCGACGGCCGCGAGGGCTACCAGAAGGCGACGGTGATGCAGCCCGACCTGATCCTGATGGACGTGCGCATGCCGCGTACCGACGGCTTTGCCGCCTGCCGCCTGCTCAAGGCCGATCCGCGCACGCGCGACATCCCGGTGATCTTCCTCTCCGGCTGCAACGAGCTGGACGATCGCCTGCAGGGCCTGCGCCTCGGTGCCGTGGACTACATCAGCAAGCCCTTCGCGCCCGAGGAAGTGATGGCGCGCGTCAACATCCACCTCGACCTGCAGCAGCGCATGCGCGCGCTGGCCCTGCCCGATGCCGAGGGCGCTGACGGCGCCGTCGAGGAGGCGGCCTATCCGTCAGCCGTGCGCGCGGCCATGGACATCCTGCTGCGCGACATCGGCCGGCCGCCGTCGCTGCCGGAGCTGGCGCACCAGGTCGGCACCAACGAGCGCCGGCTCACCGAGCTGTTCCGCGAGGCCACCGGCATGCCGGTGTTCGCCTGGCTGCGCGAGGAGCGCTTCCTGCTCGCCTGCCGCCTGCTGCGCGAGAGCGCACTCGACATCCAGCAGATTGCCGACCATGTCGGTTACGGCAGTGCCGGCAATTTCACCACCATGTTCCGCGACCGCCTCGGCGTGACCCCGCGCGACTACCGCCAGGCCCAGCGCGACCGTCGCGACGAGGGCGCATGAGGCAGCGCACGCTCCTGCTGCTGGCGCTGCTGGCCGGCCTGCTGCTGTCTGGCGGGCGCGTGCAGGCGGACGCGCTGGCGGCAAACGGTGCCGGCCATGCCGATCTCGGCACGCAGCTGCGGCTGTGGCGCGATCCCGGCGCGCAGGCAGGCCTGGCCGAGGCGCAGGCCATGGCCCGTGCCGGCGCTTTCCGGCCGCTGCGTGGCCTGGAGCGTGTGCCCGGTTACAGCCGCGATGCGTTCTGGCTGCTGCTGGACCTGGACAATCCCGGCCAGACCGCACAAACGCGCTACCTCGAGTTGCCGCCGCCGCGACTGGCCGATGCCCGTTTGTATGTCGCGGGGCCTGACGGGTTCTGGCGCGAGCAGCGCTCCGGTCTCAACGTGCCGGTGGCCGAGCGCGCTGTGCGTTCGCGCCAGATCGTGTTTCCCGTGACGCTGGCGCCCGGCGAGCGTCGCCAGCTGTTCCTGCGCATCGAAAGCGGCAATGCCATTTCGCTGGGCGCGCGCTTGTGGACGCCCGAGCACTTTCACGAACGCGAGCGCCGCATCGATCTTGTCAACGGCTTCCAGTTCGGTGCCATCTTCCTGTTTGCGCTGTATGCGCTGCTGCTTTTCGTGACCACGCACGACCGCGTGTTCGTGTATTTCGCGCTCGCGCTGGCCAGCTACGGCCTGTACGACGTCGCCATCCTGCAATACGGGCTGGAATACCTCTGGCCCGGTCAGGGCGAGTGGAGCCTGCGCGCACCCGGCGTGTTCCTGGCGCTGACGATGGCCGGCTGCAGCCAGCTGATTGCGCAGCTCATCGATGCACGCCGGCATTTTCCGCGCGCCGCGCTGGTCTTCGGCATTGCGTCGTGGAGCGCGTTGCTGCTGATTCCGGGCATGTTGTGGCTGGATTACGCCAGCTTCGTGGCGCCAGTGAATTACGTCTCGCTGCTGGTGGTGCTGCTCAGCCTGGCGCTGACCATGGTGGCGGCCTGGCGCCAGTTGCCGGACAGCCTGCTGTTGCTGCTGGCCTTTGTCATGCTCTGGTTCACCTCGCTGCTGCGCATCGGGCAGATCATCGGCGTGCTGCCGCATGCGTTGCTGATGGATTACTCGCAGAGCTGGTCGCTGACGCTGAGCGGCGCGGTGATGGCCATCGTGCTGGCCAACCGCCTGCGCAAGCTGCGCGTGGAGAACGAGCGCGCCGCCGAGGCGGTGCAGCGCGAGCGTCTGGCGGCGCAGCGCCGGCTCGAAAACGAGGTCACGCTGCGCACGCTGGAGCTGATCCAGTCCAAGGAGCGCGCCGAGGCGGCGAGCGAGGCCAAGTCCACCTTTCTGGCGCACATGAGCCATGAGCTGCGCACGCCCCTGCACAGCATTCTTGGCTACAGCGGCCTCGTGCTTGGCAATCCGGTACTGACCGATGCCGATCGCCGGCGCATCGAGTCGGTGCAGCGCAGCGGCCGCCACCTGCTCGGCCTCATCGACGAGCTGCTGGATTACGCCCGCGGCGAAGCCGGGCGCCTGCAACTCGAGCGGCGGCCGCTGTTCCTGCGTGCGCTGCTCGATGCCGCGGTGGAGGAG
>DAIRDY010000095.1:0-2227 GCA_036795935.1 Moraxellaceae bacterium
CGTGCCGCCGAGCTGCCGCTGACCGTGGAGCTGGGCGATGCACAAAGCCTGCTGCCGGAGCGTCCGCTGTCTTCGGTTGACGAGATTGCCGTCGGTGCCCGCATTTCCCGCCAGGGTACGGCCGACGCGCAGGCCGGTGATCTCGAGGCCGTGCTGGTGCCCGTGCGCCAAGGCAGCAGCGGCGCTCTGATCGAGTTGCGCATCAGCAATATCCGTCCCTGAGCCGGCGGTTTGCGCATAGCCGCCCTGTTGTTCGCGCTGTCAATGACCTGATGGTCGGCTTGTGATTGCGGGGGGCGGCGTGTATCTTTCCGCCCTTTCCAGCCGGTGGATGTCGGCCCGGCAGGGCGGCCCCGGCACCTCGCCTGCCTGCGGACGGCAGGCGCCCGGATTCCCCCGATTTACCGATGATTCTGGAGTAACACCGTCATGCGCATCATTCTTCTGGGGGCTCCCGGTGCCGGCAAGGGCACGCAGGCGCAGCTCATCATGCAGAAATTCGGCATTCCCCAGATTTCCACCGGCGACATGCTGCGTGCCGCCGTCAAGGCCGGCACCGAGCTCGGTGTGGCTGCCAAGAAGATCATGGATGCCGGCGGCCTGGTTTCCGACGACATCATCATCGGCCTGGTCAAGGACCGCATTGCCCAGCCGGATTGCGCCAACGGTTTCCTGTTTGACGGCTTCCCGCGCACCATCCCGCAGGCCGAGGCCATGATCGAGGCGGGCGTCGACATCGACCACGTCATCGAGATCCATGTCGACGATGCCGAGATCATCGAGCGCCTGTCCGGCCGCCGTGTGCATGCTGCCTCCGGCCGTGTCTACCATGTGAAGTACAACCCGCCGAAGGTTGCCGGTCGTGACGATGCCACCGGCGAAGAGCTGGTGCAGCGCGACGACGACAAGGAAGAGACGGTGAAGAAGCGTCTCGACGTCTATCACACCCAGACTGAACAGCTGGTGGGCTTCTATCAGGGGCTGGCCGGCAATGGTGCCGCCAAGGCACCGCGTTACACCCGGATTGCCGGCGTCGGACCGGTGGACGAGATTTCGGCCAAGGTTTTTGCCGTGCTGGGTTGAGCTTCATATATAAGAAGCAAGACTTTGTGTTACCGGAACGCCGTGCCCTGCACGGCGTTCTGCTTTCTGGCGGTCATGCCGTCGCCGGTGTCCATCATGCCGGCCGCTGTGCCGCCAAGGCTTGTCGACTTCTGGTGCACGGACGGATTTGCTTAAATCCGGGCACCCCCCATCTTCGGGAGCTCCAATGACTGTTCCTCCGCGTCGCCAGCTGGGTGTCCTGCTGGCCAATCTTGGCACTCCCGATGCGCCGACGCCTGCCGCCGTGCGGCGCTACCTGCGTGAATTCCTTTCCGACTCCCGCGTGATCGAAGTGCCGCGCCCCGTCTGGTGGCTGATTCTCAATGCCTTCATCCTGCCGTTCCGGCCGCGTCGGGTGGCCGCCCTGTATCGCAGCATCTGGGACGCCGAGGGCGATTCGCCGATGCGCCGCATCCTGCGCGAGCAGTGTGCGCTGGTGCAGCGCCAGCTCGCAGCCTGCCTGCCGCAGGCGGACATCCATGTGCTGCCGGCGATGAGTTACGGTAATCCTTCGATTGCCAGTGCGCTGGAAGAATTGCGTGCGCGCGGTGTCGAGCAGGTGGTTGTGCTGCCGCTGTTTCCCCAGTATTCGGCAACGTCGACGGGGCCGGTCTACGATGCCCTGGCACGCTGGCTGGCCGGGCAACGCAACCTGCCGGCAGTCTCCGTGATCAAGGATTACTACCGGCATCCCGTTTATGTCGCCGCACTGGCGGCGTCGATCAAGGCGCATCGTGATCAGCACGGCAGTGCCGATCGCCTGCTGTTTTCCTTCCATGGCATTCCCGAGTCCTATGCAGAAAAGGGTGACCCGTATCCTGAGCGTTGTCGCGCCACGGCGGCGGCGGTGGCGGCGGCGCTGCAGTTGCCGGAAGGTAGCTGGGCTTGCAGTTTCCAGTCCCGTTTCGGTCGCCAGGAGTGGGTGAAGCCCTATACCGACAAACTTCTGGAGGAGTGGGCACAGTCCGGTGTGGCATCGGTGCAGGTGCTGTGTCCGGCATTTTCGGCAGACTGCCTGGAAACCCTGGAGGAAATCGCCGAGGAAAACCGTGAAGGTTTCCTGCATGCGGGCGGACAGCGCTATGAGTACATCCCGGCGCTGAATACCCGCGCCGATCACATC
>DAIRDY010000095.1:2327-8081 GCA_036795935.1 Moraxellaceae bacterium
GGTGTTGCCGTACAACGTGCACCTGTGCAAAAGATTATTCGGCAGACTGTTCACGTCGGGCGGGCGATTATTCCGGGTGGTGTCTTGCCGTCATGAAAATCCGTCGCCATGACACCGGAGATAATCCCGGAGGCGATTAAAAATCTCCTCCGGCGTCTCCCGAAAATGCCTTTTGGGCGATTTTTTTCAGAAAAACGGAGAAAAAGGGCGCCCAAGTGGTTGTAATTTGTACCCACTGGTTTTTTTTTGTGCTAATTTTCTTCGCGTAGTAATGCTGTTCGCAATTTAAAACTCCTAGGAGGAGAACCTTAAATGGCTCGTGTTACCAAGAAAGCTGTTGCGAAGAAGCCGGCTCGCAAGCCTGCCGCCCGTCGTGCTGCTCCTGCTGTGAGCGCATCCACCGCCAAGGCCCAGGCTGATGCCACCGCCAAGGCTGCTGCCCTGTCTGCCGCTGTTGCGGCTGCCAAGGCTGCCAAGACCCCCGCTGCCAAAGCCAAGGCAACCGCCAAGGTGAAGGCTGCGCGTGACGCTGCCCGCGTTGCCAAGGCCGCTCTGGCCAAGGCCAAGGTGCAGGCTGCTGTCGACAAGGCGAAGGCTGCTGCCGATGCCCGTGTCGCCAAGCTCGCTGCTTCCCTCGAGAAGAAGCGCGCTGCCGCGGTTGAGCGTGCCAAGAAAGCTGCTGAAAAGCGCATTGCCAAGGCCGATGCGGCCAAGGTGAAGGCTGCGCAGAAGAAGGTGGCTGCCAAGGTGAAGGCTGCGCTGAAGAAGGCAGCTGCCAAGGTCAAGGCCATGGCCAAGAAGGAAGCGGCCCGCGCCAAGGCTGCTGAACGCGCTGCTGCCCGCAAGGCGGCTGCTGCGGCCAAGCGTGCGGCCAAGAAGGCGGCGCCGAAGAAGCCTGCCCGTCGTGGCCGTCCGGCTGCGAAGAAGGCGGCTGCCAAGCCCGCTGCTGCGAAGAAGCCCGCTGCCCGCAAGCCGGCCGCAAAGAAGGCTGCTCCGCGCAAGGCTGCTCCGCGTCGTGGTCGTCCGCCGAAGGCGGCTCCGGCCCAGGCCTGAGGCTGAATGAAAAAACCCCGCTTCGGCGGGGTTTTTTCTTTGGTGTCCGCTGAAGGTGGCGGCGGTAGCTTGTATTCACCGGTCGCCGGGCGTAAAACGGATTCAGCTTTTCTCCGGCGGCATGGGCTGCGCCGGATTCTTCACACTGCTGTTTTCAGTGGTGCAGAGTTTCTTCTCGCCGTTTTCCAGATCTTCCACTGTATTCAGGTTGCCAAAGGCGCGCATGTCCTCGAAGCGGGCAATCGCGGCATGCTCCTGCTGGCACCAGTGTTCAACCTTGCGTTGGCCGCTCGCCAGCCACTGCTCCAGCGAGGGGGCCAGCGAGCGGTGCAGCAGCATGAAAAGCGGCTGCAGGCGCTCACCATCATGCGCGACCGCGAGCCGGTGGCCGTGCACGGCCGCCCGGAGTCGATGGTGGAGGTCGGCCGGCAGGAAGGGGCTGTCACAGGGCACTACCAGCGCCCAGTCGTGCCGGCACTGTGGCAGCGCGGAGAGAATGCCTTGCAACGGTCCGCCATCCGCGGCGGTGTCGCCGGCCAGTGGCCAGCCGAAGGCGGCATAGCGCGCTTGGTTGCGGTTGCAGTTGATGACGATGTCATCCACCTGGGGGGTGAGGCGGGCGAGGACATGGGCCACCAGCGGTGCGCCGGCGAGTTCCACCAGTCCCTTGTCGCGTCCGCCCATGCGCAGGCCCTGGCCGCCGGCCAGGACGATGGCGGAGCAGGGGGGCAGATCGGTCACTGCGGAAGGCTTCATCAGGCTGCTAGAATCGCGCTTTCGTTTCGGGCGGGTCGTCCGGGGCAGGCGATTCACACCAGGTCTCCGGCGTGCCGGGATCACGCACCGGGAAGCACATGACCGACGCATTCAGCAGCCGCGACATTCTGGGCCCGGGCGGGCGGCTCGCGGAGCATATCCCGGGTTTCCGTGCGCGCGAAGCGCAATTGGCCATGAGCGAGGCGGTGGCCGGCGCCCTCACCGACAAGCGCATCCTCATGGTCGAGGCCGGTACCGGTACCGGCAAGACGTTTGCGTATCTGGTGCCGGCCCTGCTTTCGGGCGAAAAGGTGATTGTTTCCACCGGCACCCGCAACCTGCAGGACCAGCTTTTCCATCGCGACCTGCCCACCGTGCTTGGCGCGCTCGGCGTATCGGTACGCACGGCCCTGCTCAAGGGGCGTGCCAATTACCTGTGTCCCTACCGCCTGCAGATCCATCTCGAGGATGGCCGTTTCAGCAGCCAGCAGACGGTGCATGAGCTGCAGAAGGTGGCGGCCTGGGCGCCGACCACGCAGAGCGGCGACATTGCGGAACTTTCCGACCTGCCTGAGGACGCCAGCGTCTGGCCGCTGGTCACCAGCACTGCCGACAACTGCCTGGGCCAGGAGTGCCCGATGATCGACGATTGTCCGCTGGCCAGGGCGCGCAAGAAGGCTGCCGAGGCTGATCTCGTGGTGGTCAACCACCATCTCTTCTTTGCCGACATCGCCATCAAGGAAGAAGGCTTTGGCGAGCTGCTGCCGGATGCCACGGCCATCCTGTTTGACGAGGCGCACCAGTTGCCGGAAGTGGCTTCCATGTTCTTTGGCGAGAGCGTCAGCTCGCGCCAGCTGCTCGAGCTGGCCAGTGATGCCGTCGGCGAAATGCTGATGAGCGCGGGCGAGATGCGCTCCATCCTTGATGCCTCGACGACACTGGAAAACCGCGTGGCCGACATGCGCCTGGTGTTCGGTGACGAGACACGCAAGGGCAACTGGTCGGAAGTCGCGGGGCTGGAAAAAATGCCGGCTGCCATCGAGGGCGTGAAGCTGGCGCTGGCGCATCTCGAGGCCTGTCTGGAGGCCGCCAGCGCACGCAGCAAGGGACTGGAAAACATGCACCGCCGCGCCGGCGAGCTGGTCCAGCAGTTCGAGAAGCTCACCGGCGAGACGCCGGCCAGCCAGGTGCACTGGTTCGAGACTTTCAAGAAAGGCTTTGCGCTGCAGTGGACGCCGCTGGATGTGGCTGCGCCGTTCCGCGACATGGTGACGGGCCGGCGTGCGGCCTGGGTGTTCACCTCGGCCACGCTGGCCGTGCATGAGGACTTCAGGCACTTTTCGCAGCAGCTCGGCCTCGAGCATGTCGAGACGCTGCAGCTGCCGAGCCCCTTTGCCTACGAAAAGCAGGCGCTGTTCTATGTGCCGCGTGGTCTGCCCGATACCTCCGATCCTGGCTACACGCGCGCCGTGCTGGAGGCCTCGCTGCCGGTGCTCGAGGCCAGCCGTGGTCGTGCCTTCGTGTTGTTCACCAGTCATCGCGCGCTGAAGGAAGCAGCGGAGTGGTATCGCGGGCGTCTCGAATATCCCGTGTTCGTGCAGGGCACGATGGCCAAGGCGGAAGTGCTGCGCCGCTTCCGCGAGCACGGCAACGCGGTGCTGCTGGGCACCGGCAGCTTCTGGGAGGGCGTGGATGTGCGCGGCGAGGCACTTTCCTGCGTCATCATCGACAAGCTGCCGTTTGCCTCGCCCGGCGAGCCGGTGGTGGCCGCGCGCATCGATGCCTGGAAGGCGCGTGGCCGCAATCCCTTCATCGGCTACCAGCTGCCGGGTGCCATCATTGCGATGAAGCAGGGCGCCGGCCGCCTGATTCGCGATGAAACCGACACCGGTGTGCTCATGGTTTGCGACCCGCGCCTCGTCGGGCGCCCCTATGGCCAGCTGTTCCTGCACAGCCTGCCGCCGATGCGCCGCACCCGTTCGCTGGACGAGGTGCGGGATTTCTTCACCCTGATTGATAGCGTGCGTATGTCGAATGAAACTGCTGGCGCTTGAAACGTCCACCGAGGCCTGTTCGGCCGCCCTGTCCCTGGATGGCCGCGTGCTGTCGCGTTTTCGCCATGCGCCAAGGCTGCAGACCGACCTGCTGTTGCCGATGGTGGATGAGCTGCTGGCCGAGAGCGGCCTCACGCTCGCCGACATGGACGCGCTGGCCTACAGCCGCGGGCCGGGCGCCTTCACCGGCGTGCGCATTGCGGCGGCGGCGGTGCAGGCCATGGCCTTTGCGCGCGACCTGCCGGTGCTGGCCGTGTCCAGCCTGCAGGCGCTGGCCCAGGGCGCGTATCGCGTGCACGGTGCCACGCGCGTGCTCAGTGTTTTCGATGCACGCATGAACGAGGTCTATGCCGGCGCCTATGCGCTGGCCGACGGCCTGATGCAGCCGCTGGACGATGATCACCTCTGTGCCCCGGGCACCTTGCCGGCGGCACTGTGCGGCGAGTTTTTTGCGGCCGGCAATGGCGTGGCCGTCTACGAGACGGTGCTCAAGGCGCAGTGCACGTTCACCGGCAGCGATGCCGGCCTTTTCCCCTCGGCCGAGGATGTCGTGCCGCTGGCGCTGGCCCTTGCAGCGGCCGGCGGCGCGCGGCCGGCGGAGCTCGCGCTGCCGGTCTATCTGCGTGACGAAGTCTGGAAAAAGCTGCCCGGGCGCTGAGTCCCGGCAAGGACGTGACGATGAGCGAAATTTCCTGGGATTTTCCGGCGCCGCATGTGCTCAAGGTGCAGGTGGCGGACGGTCATATCGACCTCATGCAGCACACCAACAACGTGGTTTACCTGCAGTGGCTGGAGGCCGTGGCCTGGGACCACTCGCGCCATCTCGGGCTCGACGAAGCCGCCTACCAGCGCCTTGGCCACGGCATGGTGGCGCGCCGCCACGAGCTGGATTACCTGCTGCCGACGTTTCTGGGTGATGACGTCTGGCTGGGCACCTGGATCATCGCCAGTGACCGGCTTTCCATTCGCCGTGCCTACCAGTTTGTCCGGCCTGCCGATGGCGCCACGGTATTCCGTGGCCGCACGCAGTGGGTCTGTGTCGACATCAAGGAAGGCCGCGTGCGCCGCATGCCGGCCGAGTTCCAGGCGGCCTATGCGTCGCCTTTGCAGATCGAGGAGTGAACGTGGATTTCCTGTTGCTGTTGCAGGCGCTGATTCTCGGCATTGTCGAGGGCCTCACCGAATTCCTGCCGGTGTCCAGCACCGGCCACCTCATCGTCACTGCCGAGCTGCTGGACTTCTGGACGCCGGAAAAGCGTGCCGTGTTCGAGGTGGCCATCCAGCTCGGCGCCATTC
Source organism: Moraxellaceae bacterium (assembly GCA_036795935.1). Taxonomy (GTDB): domain Bacteria; phylum Pseudomonadota; class Gammaproteobacteria; order Pseudomonadales; family Moraxellaceae; genus UBA2031. Next base: position 7,487 of record DAIRDY010000095.1, read on the forward strand.
TGGCCGTCTGCTTCGATTACCGTGCCAAGCTGCTTGATGTGACGCAGGGCATCTTCCGGCGCGATGCGCTGTCGTGGCGGTTTGCGACCAATGTGCTGATTGCCTTCCTGCCGGCAGCCGTGATCGGCTTTTTTGCCATCGGCTTCATCAAGACGCATTTGTTCGATCCGCTGGTCGTGGCATCGGCACTGGTGATTGGCGGCGTGCTGATTCTCTATGCCGAGCGCCGCCAGCATGTGATCCGTGCGCAGGAAGTGGATGACCTGCGCTGGCAGGAGGCGCTCAAGGTGGGCTTTGCGCAGTGCCTGGCGATGATTCCTGGCACCTCGCGCTCCGGCGCGACCATTATCGGCGGCCTGTTTTTCGGCCTGTCGCGCAAGGCGGCGGCGGAGTTTTCCTTCTTTCTCGCCATCCCCACCATGATCGGTGCCACGGTGTACTCCGTGTACAAGTACCGTGACCGCTTCGTGCTGGACGATTTTCCGGTGTTTGCCGTCGGCTTCGTCAGCGCCTTCCTGGTCGCGGCCTGGGTAGTGAAGGCGCTGGTGCGCTATGTCTCCCACCACGACTTCACCGTGTTTGCCTGGTACCGCAT
>DAIRDY010000096.1:0-8065 GCA_036795935.1 Moraxellaceae bacterium
ATCACCGCCAACGTGCCGCTGATGCTGTTCATCATCTTCACGCTGCTGATGCTGCAGCTGCGCAGCTTCTCGCGTGCAGTGCTGGTCTTCCTGACCGGCCCGCTCGGCATCATCGGCGCGGCGCTGATGATGCTGGTGCTGAACTTCCCGATGGGCTTCGTGGCCACGCTCGGCATCATTGCGCTGAACGGCATGATCATCCGCAATTCGGTGATCCTGATCGACCAGATCGAGCGCGACATTGCCGACGGCGTCGACCGCTGGACGGCGGTTGTCGAGTCCGCGGTGCGTCGCTGCCGGCCCATCATGCTGACCGCGGCGGCTGCCGTGCTGGCCATGATCCCGCTCGCGCGCAGCACCTTCTGGGGGCCGATGGCGGTGGCCATCATGGGCGGTCTCATCGTCGCCACCGCACTGACCCTGCTCAGCCTGCCGGCCATGTATGCCGCCTGGTTCCGCGTGCGTCGCCACGAAAAGGCTTGAGCGTGCGTGTCGTGGCCCGGGATACTCCGGCGCCACGGCGGCCTCCCGGCCGTCGCGCGGGAGGATGACGGATGAGCGATGAGGGACTGGTTCTCGGCGTGCTGATGTTGCTGGCCGCCGTGCTCTATGCGTCGGTGGGGCATGCCGGTGCCTCCGGCTATCTGGCGGCGATGGCGCTGTTCGGGCTGGCGCCCGAGGTCATGAAGCCGACGGCGCTGCTGCTCAACGTGATCGTCGCCAGCATTGCCAGCGTGAAGTTCCTGCGCGCCGGCTGTTTTTCTTCCCGCCTTTTCTTTCCGCTGGCCGTGACGGCCATTCCGCTGGCCTATGTCGGTGGCCTGCTCACGCTGCCGGCGGCGTATTACAAGCCGCTGGTGGGCGTGGTGCTGCTGTATGCGGCCTGGCGATTTCTCGCGCGACCGGTGCAGGACCGCGAGCAGATGACGCCGCCGCAGTTGCCGGTGGCGCTCGCCGCCGGCGCCGGCCTTGGCTTGCTGTCGGGCCTCACCGGTGTCGGCGGCGGCATCTTCCTGTCGCCGCTGGCGCTGTTCCTCGGCTGGGGCCGGGTGCGCGAAGTGGCCGGCGTGGCGGCCGTGTTCATCCTGGTGAATTCGCTGGCCGGGCTGGCCGGCCATGTCACGGCAAAGGGGCTCACGCTGCCGCCGGCGTTTCCGCTGTGGGCGGGGGGCGTGGTCATCGGCGGCTGGATCGGTGCCGAGCTGGGCAGCCGGCGGCTGGCGCCGCCGGTGCTGCAGAAGCTGTTGGCGGTGGTGCTGGCGGTGGCCGGCGGCAAGATGGCGCTGGGCATCTAGGGCACCGCCCCGCAACCTTTCGGTGCCTCGCGCGGCGTGCGCTCAGTGCAGGGGTCTGCGGCTCAGGCGCATGGCCATTTCGTCGGCGGCCTCGGCCCACTCGGCATCCTCGTTCAGCGCCTCTTTCAGGAAGGCGCGCTGTGCCGGCGTCCAGAAGCTGGCAAAGGGCAGGCGGGTGCCGGCAGGCAGGTCATGGCTGGCGAGGAAGTCGTTGATGCTGTCGCTGTCGCTGGGCAGGCCGAGCTGCGCAAACAGCGCAGGCAGGTCGTGGCGTCCGGTGTCCATGGCTCACCTCCCGGGGAATGCTGGGGACGGCTTCAGTCTAGTCAGCCTGTCCGCGTCTTGCGCGGGGGCGGCGCCCGGCACGGCAGGCCCCCATGAAAACGCCGGCACAAGGCCGGCGTTTTCATGGGGCTGGGGGCGAGGGCGTCAGTCGGTCTGCTGCAGCGACAGCCCGCGCGTGGCCTGGTCCAGGTAGCGCGAGTCCGACTCCGAGCCCAGCTTGATCATCAGGCGCAGGTCGTTGGGCGCGTCGGCGTGCTTGAGCGCATCCTCGTAGGTGATCTCGCCGGCGGTATAGAGGTCGTACAGCGCCTGGTCGAAGGTCTGCATGCCGACTTCGCGCGACTTCTTCATCATTTCCTTGAGCAGGTGCACCTCGCCCTTGCGGATGGTGTCCGAGACCAGCGGCGTGTTCAGCAGCACCTCGATACAGGCGCGGCGGGCCTTGCCGTCCGGGGTCGGGATCAACTGCTGGGCGACGATGCCCTTCATGTTCAGCGACAGGTCCATGTACAGCTGGTGGTGCCGGTCGGCCGGGAAGAAGTGGATGATGCGGTCCAGTGCCTGGTTGGCATTGTTGGCGTGCAGGGTGGCCAGCACCAGGTGGCCGGTTTCGGCGAAGGCGATGGCGTAGTCCATCACCTCGCGGGTACGGATTTCGCCGATCAGGATGACGTCGGGCGCCTGGCGCAGCGTGTTCTTCAGGGCGATGTCGAAGCTGTCGGTGTCGATGCCGACCTCGCGCTGCGTGACGATGCAGCCGTTGTGCTGGTGGATGAACTCGATGGGGTCTTCGATGGTGATGATGTGGCCGCGCGAGTTGGCGTTGCGGTGGCCGATCATGGCGGCCAGCGAGGTGGATTTGCCGGTGCCGGTGGCGCCCACGAAGATGATGATGCCGCGCTTGGTCATTGCCAGCTCCTTGATGATTTCAGGGAGCTTGAGGTCGTCGACCTTGGGGATGTTGGTCTCGATGCGGCGCAGCACCATGCCGACCAGGTTGCGCTGGTAGTAGGCGGAGACACGGAAGCGGCCGATACCGCGCGCCGAGATGGCGAAGTTGCATTCCTTGGTCTGGGCGAATTCCTTGCGCTGCTGTTCGGTCATCACGCCGAGCACGACCTCGCGCGTCATTTCCGGCGACAGCGGGGTCTTGGTCAGCGGCACCACCTTGCCGTTCAGCTTCACCGAGGGCGGCACGCCGGCGGTGACGAACATGTCGGAGGCGCCTTTCTGCACCATGATCTTGAGCAGGTCTTCGAATTCCATGGTCTTGTCCTCTGGCGACGGGCTGCCCGTCGCGTGCCGCTGGCTTGGGTTGTCAGTGTAGGTGCGGATTCGTTCCCGTGGTACGCCGGTGACGTATCCGCACGCAGGGGGCGATGGCGGGCCGCTTGTCCCCGGCCCGGGGGCGGAATCAGAAGTTTTCCGGCACCTTGGCCTTTTCGCGGGCCACGGCCGGTGTCACCAGGCCCTTCTGCACCAGGTTCTTCAGACACTGGTCCAGGGTCTGCATGCCGAGGCCGCCGCCGGTCTGGATGGCGGAGTACATCTGCGCCACCTTGTTCTCGCGGATCAGGTTACGGATGGCGGGGGTGCCGATCATGATCTCGTGCGCGGCGACACGGCCGCCACCGTTCTTTTTCAGGAGTGTTTGCGAGATCACGGCCTGCAGCGATTCGGAGAGCATGCCGCGCACCATTTCCTTTTCTTCGGCCGGGAACACGTCGATGACACGGTCCATGGTCTTGGCGGCGGAGGTGGTGTGCAGGGTGCCGAACACCAGGTGGCCGGTTTCGGCGGCGGTCAGTGCCAGGCGGATGGTTTCCAGGTCGCGCATTTCGCCGACGAGGATGATGTCGGGGTCTTCACGCAGGGCCGAGCGCAGCGCTTCGGAGAAGCCGAGCGTGTCGCGATGCACTTCGCGCTGGTTGACCAGGCACTTCTTGGACTCGTGCACGAACTCGATGGGGTCCTCGATGGTGAGGATGTGCTCGTAGCGCGTGTTGTTGATGAAGTCGAGCATGGCGGCCAGCGTGGTCGACTTGCCGGAGCCGGTGGGGCCGGTCACCAGCACGATGCCGCGCGGCGTTTCCGAGATGTTCTGGAACACCTTGCCCATGCCCAGCTCTTCCATGGTGAGCACTTTCGAGGGAATGGTACGGAACACGGCGCCGGCGCCGCGGTTCTGGTTGAAGGCATTGACGCGGAAACGGGCCACGCCGGGCACTTCGAAGGAGAAGTCGGTCTCGAGGAATTCCTCGAAATCCTTGCGCTGCTTGTCGTTCATGATGTCGTAGACAAGGCGGTGGACTTCCTTGTGCTCCATCGGCGGCAGGTTGATGCGGCGCACGTCGCCGTCGACGCGGATCATGGGCGGCAGTCCGGCAGAAAGGTGCAAGTCGGAAGCACCGTTCTTGGCACTGAAGGCAAGCAGTTCGGTAATGTCCATGGAGTCTCCGCGAAGCGTGGCCAGACTGGGGGCCGGTTTGCGACAATCGCCTTGTTCTTTATTTCCGGGCGCCGCGGCATGACCCTGCTGCGGCGCCTGCCCTTCCCTGCGGAGCGGCGGTGTTGCACCGTCGCCGGGGGCAAACGCCCGGCTAACTTAACCCGCCGGTCTGCCCCGTTCAAGGAAACGCGAATGACGGATTTTGCCGGCAACTGGCAAGCGGTAAAGACACGCATCCACCGGGCGGAAGCGGCGGCCGACCGGCAGCCGGGCAGCGTGCGCCTGCTCGCCGTGAGCAAGACGCGGCCGGCGGCCGACCTGCGTGCGCTGCATGTTGCCACCGGCCAGCTCGCCTTTGGCGAGAACTACGTGCAGGAGGCACTGGCCAAGATGCAGGCGCTGGCCGACCTGCCGCTGGAGTGGCACCTGATCGGCCCCTTGCAGAGCAACAAGACGGCCGAGGTCGCCCTGCATTTCGACTGGGTGCATTCGGTGGACCGCGAGAAGATCGCGCGCCGGCTTTCGGCCCAGCGCCCGGCCGGGCGGCCGCCGCTCGAGGTCTGCCTGCAGGTGAACATCGACGACGAGGCCAGCAAGTCCGGTTGTGCGCCGGCCGGGTTGCCGGCGCTGGCGGCGACCGTGCTGGCACTGCCCGGTCTGCGCCTGCGCGGACTGATGTGCATTCCGCGCCCCGGCAACACGGCGGCGCTCGCCGCCCTCGCCAAGACACGGCAGGATTTACTCGCTAGTATTCCCGGGCTTTCGGCACAGACTTTCGACACCCTGTCCATGGGCATGTCGGACGATCTCGAGGCGGCCGTGGCGGCCGGCAGCACGCTGGTGCGCGTCGGCACCGCCCTCTTCGGCAGTCGTCCTGCTGCCCCGCTCCAGACGGAATGACTAACGGCATGACCAGCAAAATCGGCTTCATCGGTGCCGGCAACATGGCCTCGGCCCTGGCCGGCGGCCTTCTGGCGCAGGGCTTTCGCCCGGCCGACATCGCCCTTTCCGACAGCAACCCCGCCGCACTGGCCGCGCACAAGGCGCGCGGCTGCTTTATCGCGGCCGACAATGCCGAGGTGGTCGCCCGCGCCGACGTGTTGGTGCTGGCGGTGAAGCCGCAGGTCATGGCCGAGGTGCTGAAGCCGCTGGCGGCCGCCGTGCAGCAACGCCAGCCGCTGGTGCTGTCGATTGCCGCCGGCATTCCGGCGGCGAGCATCGAGCGCTGGCTGGGCGGCCCGCTGCCCGTGGTACGCGCCATGCCCAACACGCCGGCGCTGGTGCAGGCCGGTGCCACCGGCCTGTTTGCCAATGCCCGCGTCAGCGCCGCGCAACGGCAGGCGGCCGAGCGCCTGCTGGGGGCGGTCGGTCTCACCGTCTGGGTGCCGGACGAGGCGCTGATCGATGCCGTCACCGCCGTCTCCGGCTCCGGCCCCGCCTATTTCTTCTATGTCATGGAAGCCATGATGGCGGCCGGCCGCGAGCTCGGGCTGGACGAGAAAACCGCGCGCGCGCTGACGCTGCAGACCGCGCTCGGGGCCGCGCAGATGGCCATTACCGCCGATGTCGGCCCGGACGAGCTGCGCCGGCGCGTGACGTCGCCCGGCGGCACCACCGAGCGCGCCGTCGCCAGCTTCGACGACGCCGGCCTGCGTGACATCTTCTCCCGTGCGCTGGCCGCCTGTGCCGCGCGCGGTGCCGAGCTGGCCGCCGACCTCGGCCAGGCCGACTGACCTTTTTGCGAGTTCACCCATGAGTCCGATGCAGGAAATTGCCCGCCTGTTGCTCAACACCGGCGTCGACCTCTACATCTTCGTGCTCTGGCTGCGCTTCCTGCTGCAGGCCATGAATGCCGACTTCTACAACCCCGTCAGCCAGTTCGTGGTGCATGCCACCTCGCGCCTGGTCGACCCGCTGGACCGCCTGTTCCAGCGCCCGCCGCCGGCCGGCGTCATCAACATGCGGCGCTACCGGCCGAACCGCTGGAGCTTCGGCGCACTGCTGCTGATCGTGCTGATCAAGCTGCTGCAGATCTCGCTGCTCGGCATGCTGCTGCATGGCGGCCAGCCGCCGGCGCTGGTCACGGGCTTCATCGCGCTGTTCAACTTCCCGCCCCATGCCGGCCTGCTGATGGCGGTGAAGGGGCTGCTGCCCATGGTGCTGAGCTTCTATTTCTGGGCCATCCTGGCCGGGGTCATCCTGTCCTGGGTGGCGCCACAGAGCCCGGTGGTGCAGCTGGTGTTCCAGATCACCGAACCGATACTCGCGCCCTGCCGGCGCCTGCTGCCGGCCATGGGCGGTTTCGACCTGTCGCCCATCCTGGCCTTTGTCGGCCTGAACATTGCCGAGATCCTGCTGCGCTCCGGCGTGGTCGCGCTGGCGCGGCTGATCGGGCTCTGAGGTGGCGGCACCCGCCCCGGTGCGGCGCGAGGGCGACGACCTCCTGCTCGTGCTGCATGTGCAGCCCGGGGCGGCGCAGACGGCATTTGCCGGCTGCCATGGCGAGGCCCTGAAGCTGCGACTGGCCGCCCCGCCGGTCGACGGGCGAGCCAACCGGGAGTTGTGCCGGTTTCTGGCGGCGGCCTGTGCTGTGGCACCATCGGCCGTCGAACTGCTGGCCGGCGAGGGCAGTCGGGCCAAGCGCGTGCGCATCCGTGCGCCACGGCAATTGCCGCCCGAGCTGGCGGCGCTGCTGCAGGAATCATGACAACAAGGCCGGGGCATGGTGGCCCCGCCGCGAGGGGAACGGAATGGCGGCCAACCAGACGGATCAGCTTTCACGCCAGGTCGAGGCCTTTACGGCCTGGAAGCAGGACATTGCGCGCGAGATCGCCCGCTACCGCGGCTGGCTCAACAGCCAGGGCCTGAACAACCAGGAGGTCGACCAGCGTCTCGCCGCCGCCCTCAAGACCCTGCGCTTCGACCGCATCCTGCTCGCCTTTGTCGGCGAGTTCTCGCGCGGCAAGTCCGAGCTCATCAACGCCATCCTCGGCCGCCACTACGGCCAGCGCCTGCTGCCGACCCGCATCGGGCGCGCCACCATGTGCCCGACCGAGCTGTTCTATGACGCCAGCGCCACCGGCGCCTACATCAAGCTCTTGCCGATCCAGACCCGTGGCGACAACGTGCCGCTCAGCACCTACAAGCGCCAGCTCGAGCACTGGGTGCACCTGACCATCAACCTCGATGATCCGGTCGCGCTCAAGAAAACCTTTACCGAAGTCGCGCAGACGCGCGAGGTGAGCCTGGAGACGGCCGCCGAACTCGGCTTCCAGGTCGAGTACCTCGAGCCGTCGCTCGGCAAGGCCGGCCATGTGCACATTCCGGCCTGGCGCCATGCGCTCATCAACATCGACCACCCGCTGCTGCGACAGGGCCTGGCCATCATCGACACCCCGGGCCTCAATGCCCTGGGCTCCGAGCCCGAGCTCACGCTGTCCCTGCTGCCGGATGCACAGGCACTGGTGTTCGTGCTGTCGGCGGATTCCGGTGTCACCGCCTCCGACTTCGCGATCTGGAACAGTCATGTACACGACATCGGCCAGCGCCGTGGCGCCGCCGTCTATGCCGTGCTCAACAAGATCGACCTGCTCTGGGACGACGACGAGGAGCCGGAGGAGGCTGACGAGGCTGTCAACCGCCTCGCCCGGCTGACCGCCAAGCAGTTGCACCTGGCGCCGGAAAACGTGCTGCCGCTGTCGGCCAAGCAGGGCCTGAAGGCCCGCATGCACAACGATGCCGCGCTGCTCGAGCGCAGCCGGATGGCGCGCCTTGAAGTCGCGCTCGCGCGTTCGGTGGTGCAGGCCAAGGAGGCGGCGCTCAAGACCTCGCTGCTGCGCGAGCTGGCCGACATGGTCGAGGCCAGCCGCCAGGCCGTGCTCGCCCAGCGCGTGCGCCTCGAGGCCGAGGAGCGCATCCATGCCAGCGGCCATCGCGACACCGAGCACGAGCTGGTGCAGCTGACGCGCAGCAGCCAGCAGGAGCAGGCGGCCTACAACAAGCGCCTGGTCTTCCTGCAGCAGAGCCGCAAGCTGCT
>DAIRDY010000097.1:0-7987 GCA_036795935.1 Moraxellaceae bacterium
CGCATGGCCTCGCTGCGCTCAAGCTGGGTACGGCGCGCGGGCAGGGGGTTCTCGGTCGGGGACGGGGGCATGTCGGCTCCTTGGAAGGCAGCGATTTTCTTTTTGTTATCAGCCGCTTGCAATGGATTCGGGTCGTTCCGGGCCAGCAGCATGGCCCGAAGAGACGGCGTCGTGGCGTTGACATCGCACGCGACCGGTTGGTATCAAGATACATACTGTACGACCGTATTGTAAATACGGATGCTGTCCTCCCACCCGAAGTTCCGCAGGAGCCCCCCATGAGCGTCAATGTGCCGCCCGCCGTCGCCCCGATGATTCCCCGCACGCTGTTCAACGCGGACCACGAAGCCTTCCGTGCCACCGCGCGCCGCTTCTTCGAGACCGAGATCGCGCCCTTCCACGAGAAGTGGGAAGAGCAGCAGCACATCGACCGCAATCTCTGGAACAAGGCCGGCGAACTCGGCCTGCTGTGCTGCACCATGCCCGAGGAATACGGCGGCTCCGGCGTCGACCGCCTGTACTCGATGATCCTGATGGAAGAGCAGGCCCGCGTCGGCGACTCCGCCTCGGGTTTTTCGCTGCACTCCGACATCGTCGCCAACTACATCCTCAACTTCGGCACCGAGGCGCAGAAGCAGCACTGGCTGCCGAAGATGGCCTCGGGCGAGGCCGTCGGCTCCATCGCCATGACCGAGCCGGGCACCGGCTCCGACCTGCAGAGCATCCGCACCACGGCCGTGGCCGACGGTGACGACTACATCGTCAACGGCTCCAAGATCTTCATCACCAACGGCTACCTCTGCGACGTGGCCGTGGTGGCGGTGAAGACCGGTGACATCAACGGCGGTGCGCAGAGCGTGTCGCTGCTCATCATCGAGGCCAACCGCCCCGGCTTCACCAAGGGCCGTCCGCTGAAGAAGGTGGGCATGAAGGGCCAGGACACCGCCGAGCTGTTCTTCGACAACGTGCGCGTACCCAAGAGCAACCTGCTCGGCATGGAAGGCATGGGCTTCATCATGCTGATGAAGGAGCTGGCCTGGGAGCGCATGATGATCGCCATCATGTGTGCCGCCGGTGCCGAGTTCGCGCTCGCCACTACGGTGGATTACGTGAAGCAGCGCAAGGTGTTCGGCAAGCCGGTGTCGGCCTACCAGAACACGCGCTTCAAGCTGGCCGAGATGCGTTCCGAAATCCAGGTGGCGCGCGTGTTTGTCGACCGCTGCATGGAGCAGGTGCTGAAGGGCGAGCTCAGCGTGGAAGCCGCCTGCGCAGCCAAGTACTGGGTGTCCGACCTGCTCAGCAAGGTGGTCGACGAGGGCGTGCAGCTGCACGGCGGCTACGGCTACATGCTGGAGTACCCGATTGCCCGCGCCTACATCGACAACCGTGCCAACCGCATCTACGGCGGCACCAACGAAATCATGAAGGAACTGATCTCGCGTTCCATCTGATGCAAAAGGGGGTGGCCGCAATGCCGCCCCTTTTTTTGCCGGATGATGACCAGTCGGTTCGGAAGGACACAGGAGAAAAAAGATGGCAGAGCTTCGTTTTGACGGCCGCGTGGCCATTGTCACCGGTGCCGGCGGCGGCCTCGGGCGCTCGCATGCATTGATGCTGGCGGCGCGCGGCGCGAAAGTGGTGGTGAACGATCTGGGCGGCAGCGCACACGGCGACGGCAAGTCGTCGTCGGCTGCCGACCGCGTGGTGGACGAAATCCGCGCCATGGGTGGCGAGGCCGTGGCCAACTACGACTCCGTGGAGAACGGCACCGCCATCGTGCAGACCGCGCTCGATGCCTTCGGCACCGTGGACATCGTCATCAACAACGCCGGCATCCTGCGTGATGTCAGCTTCCAGAAAATGACGCAGGCCGACTGGGACATCGTGCAGCGCGTGCACCTGAACGGCAGCATGAGCGTGTCGCATGCCGCCTGGCCCATCATGCGCGAGAAAGGCTACGGCCGCATCGTGATGACCACCTCGGCCGCCGGCATCTACGGCAACTTTGGCCAGGCCAACTACTGCGCCGCCAAGCTCGGCATCCTCGGGCTCGCGCACTGCCTGGCCGAGGAAGGTCGTGGCAAGAACATCTTCGTCAACACGATTGCGCCGATTGCCGCCTCGCGCCTCACCGAAACCATCATGCCGCCGGCGCTGCTGGAAAACCTGAAGCCGGAAGCCGTGAGCCCGCTGGTGGCCTGGCTCTGCCACGAGGACTGCGAGGAAACCAAGGGCCTGTTCGAAGTGGGCGCCGGCTACATCGCCAAGCTGCGCTGGGAGCGCACGGCCGGCCATATCTTTCCGCTCGGCCGCGCCTTCACGGTGGACGACGTGGCGCGCAAGTGGAGCGCCATCACCGACTTCAGCGAAAGCACGCATCCCTCCAACACCAACGAAGCGCTCGCGCCCATCCTGAGCGCGGTGAGCAACCCGAGCCTGGGCGGCAACGAGTTCATCGACCTCGACGTGGCCACCAAGACCGAGCTGGTGCTGGACTCCGCCTACGACGAGCGCGACCTCGCGCTCTACGCGCTCGGCATCGGCGCCGCGCGCGATCCCATGGACAAGGACGAGCTGAAATACGTCTACGAGCTGGGCGGTGATTTCGGCGCGCTCCCGACCTGGGGTGCCATGCCGCAGCTCAACGCCATGCTGGCTGCCGCCAAGAAGGGCCGCCTGGCCCTGCCCGGCATGAGCTTCGGCTTCGACCGCCTGCTGCACGGCGAGCAGTACATGGAGCTGAAGAAGCCGCTGCCGCCGCACGCCAGGCTCAAGCATGTGTTCAAGTTCAAGGAAGCCTTCGACAAGGCGCCGAATGCCGTCATCACCTTCGCCATTTCCACGCAGGACGAGTCCGGCGAGGAAATCGCCTACAACGAGATGACCTCGTTCGTGAAAGGTGCCGGCGGCTGGGGTGGCGACCGCGGCCCCAGCGCCGACATCAACGTGCCGCCGGCGCGCGAGCCGGATGCCGTGATCGAGGAAAAGACCGATCCCAACCAGACGCTGCTCTATCGCCTGTCCGGCGACTGGAACCCGCTGCATGCCGACCCGGACTTTGCGCGCGCCTTCGGTTTCGAGAAGCCCATCCTGCACGGCATGTGCACCTTCGGTTACTGCGGCCGCCACGTCATCAAGGCCTTCTGCGGCAACGACGGCCGTTACTTCAAGAGCATCAAGGTACGCTTCGCCAAGAGCGTTTTCCCCGGCGACACGCTGGTGACGCGCATGTGGAAGGAATCGGACACGCGCATCGTGTTCGAAACCTCGGTGAAGGAGCGCAACGAGGTCGTCATCAAGAACGCCGTTGTCGAGCTGCACAAGGAGTTGCCGGTGGCAAAGCCGAAAGCCGCAGCGTCCGCGCCGCAGGCCGCGGCCGTGGCCGCGCCGGCCGCCGTCGACCAGGGCATCACGCTGGAGGACGTGTTCACCGCCATCAAGTCCTATGTGGCGCTGAAACCGGAGCTCGCGGCGCAGACCAAGACGGTCTTCCAGTTCACTTTCCACAATCCGGATTCCAGCTGGTTCATCGATCTCAAGAATGGCAACGGCAGTGCCGGCCGCGGCAATGCCGAAAAGCCGGACGTGACGCTGGAGCTGGACACGGAGCTCGCGCCGGTATTGTTCGGCGGCGACGTTGCCGAGGTGCAGAAGCTGTTCTTCGGCGGCAAGCTGAAAGTCGGCGGCAACGTGATGGCCTCGAACAAGCTCACTGTGCTCGCCGGCATGGACAAGAAGTTGGTGGAAGAGGCGCGCGCCGGTCGCATCGCCGCCGCCGGATCGGCAGCGCCTGCCGCGGCGGCACCTGCCGCTGCGCCGGCGGCCGATGAGGGCATCACGCTGGCCGACGTGTTCGGCGGCATTGCCAGCTTCATCGCCGGCAAGCCCGAGCTGGTCGAGCAGACGAAGACGGTGTTCCAGTTCACTTTCCACAAGCCGGACACCAGCTGGTTCATCGACCTCAAGAACGGCAAGGGCAGTGCCGGTGCCGGTGTTGCCGAGAAAGCCGATGTCACGCTGGAAATGGACACCGAGCTCGCGCCGGTGCTGTTCGGCGGCAACATCAGCGAAGTGCAGAAGCTGTTCTTCAGCGGCAAGCTGAAAGTCGGCGGCAATGTGATGGCCTCGAACAAGCTTGGCGTGCTCTCGTCCATGGACAAGAAACTGGTGGACGACGCGCGCGCCAAGCGCCTGGCCGCCGGCCCTGCCGCCGCGGCAGTGCCGGTGGCGGCCGCCCCGCGCGAGGCCTCGGCACCGGCCGTGTTTGCGGCGCTGGCCGAGGCGCTGGCCGCGGGCCGCGTGCAGCCTGGTGTTGCGGCGCTGGTGCAGTTCCGCGTCACCGAGCCCGATGCGCGCTGGCTGCTCGATGCCACGACAACACCGCCCGTGCTGCGCGAAGGCGAGAGCGACAAGGCCGCTGCCGTGATCACGCTCTCCGATGCCCATCTCAAGGCACTGGCCCAGGGCGGCCGCGACCTGCGCGACCTGTACCAGCATGGCGAGCTGCGCGTCGATGGCGACGCCCGCATTGCGCCCGCCCTGACCTTCCTGACCGGCCTGCTCTGAGCAGCGGCACCAACCTGAGGACAAGAACATGAAACGTCGCGTCAATGTGATCGGTGTCGGGATGACCAAGTTTGCCAAGCCCGGCAGCAGCCCCGACTACCACGAAATGGCCCGCGAGGCCGGCGAGATTGCGCTCAAGGATGCCGGCATTCCCTATGCCGAGATCGAGCAGGCCTTTGCCGGCTATGTCTATGGCGACTCCACCTGCGGCCAGCGCGCGGTGTACGGCCTCGGCCTCACCGGCATTCCGGTGCTGAACGTCAACAACAACTGCTCCACCGGCTCGTCGGCGCTGTTCCTCGCGCGCCAGGCCATCGAAGGCGGGCTCGCCGAGTGCGTGCTGGCCATCGGTTTCGAAAAGATGGAGCGTGGCGCGCTGGGCTCCAAGTTCAACGACCGCGAAAACCCCATGGGCCTGCATGCGCAGGTGATGCTGGATGCACAGGGTTTCAGCAGCGCGCCGCCCGCCGCGCAGATGTTCGGCGGTGCCGGCCGCGAGTACCGCTGGCGCCACGGCACCAAGCGCGAAACCTTCGGCAAGATTGCCGAGAAAGCGCGACGCCATGCCAGCCAGAATCCGTATGCGCTGTTCGGCCAGGTACTGTCGCTGGACGAGATCATGGCCTCGGAGGAAGTGTTCGATCCGCTGACGCGCTTCCAGTGCTGCCCGCCCACCTGCGGCGCCGGCGCCGCCATCCTCTGCTCCGACGAGTTCGCGGCAAAACACGGCATCAAGAACCCGGTGTACATCGCCGCGCAGAGCATGACCACGGACTTCGCCAGCAGCTTCGATGAAAAGAGCATGATCAAGATGGTCGGCTACGACATGACGAAAGCCGCGGCACGGCAGGTGTACGAAGCCGCCGGCATCGGCCCCGAAGACGTGGACGTGGTCGAGCTGCACGACTGTTTCACCGCCAACGAGCTGCTCACCTACGAAGGCCTGGGCCTCTGCCCCGAAGGCGGCGCCGAGAAATTCATCTGGGACGAAGACAACACCTATGGCGGCAAGGTGGTGACCAATCCCTCGGGCGGCCTGCTCTCGAAGGGCCATCCGCTCGGGGCCACCGGTCTGGCGCAGTGCACCGAGCTCGTGTGGCAGCTGCGCGGCACGGCCGACAAGCGCCAGGTGAAGGATGCGCGCATCGCGCTGCAGCACAACCTGGGCCTGGGCGGCGCCTGCGTCGTCACGCTGTACCGCCGCGACTGAGGCCGTGCCGGTTGTGCGGCCGCTGCAACGGCACTGGGCCCCCGCCTTCGCGGGGACGACGATAGCCGCCGTGCAGTGCCTTCAATGGCCCCTGTCTGCGGCGACAGTAATCACTTCGCATGGAAATGGTGCTTGGATGAATGCCGTCGTCCCCGCGCAGGCGGGGACCCAGCGCCTCTCCATCTCCACATCGCCACCACGTTTCCAAGAGACGCCCATGAGCAAGAAGAAACCCGTCATCGTGCCCATCCTGCCCACGCGCCGCGACGTGCGCTTCCACCTGCCGGCCGAGCGCATTGCCGACTGGCATGACGCCGCCGGTCCGGTGTTCACCGCCTTCCTCAACACCTTCTCCATCGTGCTGCCGGTGGGCGAGCGCTTCTTCATCGACAGCGTGCGCGCCTACCGCGACCAGATCACCGACCCCGAGCTGAAAAAGGCCATCACCGCCTTCATTGGCCAGGAAGCCATGCACGGCCGCGAGCACGAGGACTACAACGCCGCGCTGTTCGCGCGCGCACCGATTGCCCCCAGGTTCGAAAGCTTCGTGTTCAAGGTGCTTTCCGGCATCACCAAGCACCTGCCCAAGTCCTTCGGGCTCAGCGGCACCATCGCGCTGGAGCATTTCACGGCGCTGCTGGCCGACAGCGTGCTGCGCGAGCCGCGCGTGTCTGAAGGTGCCGAGCCGCATTACGCCGCCATCTGGCGCTGGCATGCGCTGGAAGAAACCGAGCACAAGGCGGTGGCCTTCGATGTCTGGGAGGCGGTGATGGGCCGCGGCGTCGACGCCTACGCGCTGCGCTGCCTGGGGCTCGCGCTGGCCACGGTGATTTTCTGGGGGCTGGTGATTCCGGTGTTCCTCGAGGTGCTGCGCACCGAGGGCAAGCTCACCGACTGGAAGGGCTGGCGCAAGTTCTTCCGCTACACCATGGGCGACATCGGCCTGCTGCGCATCCAGCTGCGCGCCTATGCCGATTACTTCCGTCCCGGCTTCCATCCCTGGGATCACGACAACCGCGCCTTCCTGGAGCAGATCGACGCGTTCCTCGCCGAACAGCAGCGCCTGGCCGCCTGAGGGAGCATGGCGCCGTCGGCACCGGCGGCGTCGCGCCAGTGACATTGCTGTGCTGTACTCAAGGGCCCCAAGGGCCCTTTTCATGCCGCGGCGGTGACGGGGCCAGGCCATTTTCGGAGACCGCGCATGTCCGTTCCTGCTGCCATTCGCATCGAGAAAGACGCCCTCGGCCCGGTCGAGGTGCCGGCCGAGCGCCTCTGGGGCGCGCAGACGCAGCGCTCGCTGCATTTCTTTCCGATAGGCGTGGCACGCTTCCGCTGGCAGCGGCCGGTGATCCGCGCCTTCGGCATCCTGAAAAAGGCCGCCGCGCTGGCCAACGGCGAGCTGGGCGAGCTGCCGCCGGACATTGTCGCGCTCATCGTGCAGGCCGCGCAGGAAGTGGTGGACGGGCGCTGGGACGCGGAGTTCCCGCTGGTGGTGTTCCAGACCGGCTCCGGCACGCAGAGCAACATGAACGCCAACGAGGTGATTGCCAACCGTGCCATCCAGCTCGCGGGCGGCGTGCTCGGCAGCAAGGCCCCGGTGCACCCCAACGACCATGTGAACCGCGGCCAGTCCTCGAACGACGTGTTTCCGGCGGTGATGCACATCGCCACCGCCACCCAGCTCATTGATGCGCTGCTGCCCGCCGTCACGCTGCTGCGCAACACGCTGGCCGCCAAGGCGCGCGAGTTCGCCGGCCTTGTCATGATCGGGCGCACGCACCTTCAGGACGCCACGCCGGTCACGCTGGGGCAGGCGATGTCGGGCTGGGTGGCGCAGCTCGATCTGGCGCTGGCCGGCATCCATCGCGTGCTGCCCGATGTCTGCGAGCTGGCCACCGGCGGCACCGCTGTCGGCACCGGGCTCAATGCGCATCCGCGCTTTGGCGAGGCGATTGCCGCGCAGGTGTCGCACTGCACCGGGCATCTGTATGTGTCCGCGCCGAACAAGTTTGCCGCGCTCTCCGCACACGACGGCATGGTGAACGTGAGCGCCGCGCTGCGCACGCTGGCCGGCGCACTGATGAAAATCGCCAACGACATCCGCTGGCATGCCAGCGGCCCGCGCACGGGCCTTGGCGAACTCAGCCTGCCCGAGAACGAGCCCGGCTCGTCCATCATGCCCGGCAAGATCAACCCCACGCAGTGCGAGGC
>DAIRDY010000098.1:0-7839 GCA_036795935.1 Moraxellaceae bacterium
CGGCATAACTGCTGCCCCAGAAACGGGCGGAACTGGCGATCCGTCCGCACAACCTGGACATCCCCCACCAGGCGCACCAACTCGCCGACACGGCAAGGCGCGGCCATTACTGGCAGAGCAAAAACAAGAACACACAAGCACAGTAGCAACTTCCTCATGACGCAACCCCCACCATCAAGCATGACGACGACCGTAGCGCGGGCAGAAGATCACCACAATTTTACAATCGCTCAGGAAGCCGCCAGCTCAGTCGCCAGCGCGCTCGCCAGCTTGGCCACGATGCCGTAAATCGACAGCTGCGGATTGGCGCCAATACTGGTGGGGAACAACGAACCGTCCAGCACCGCCAGCGCCTCGACCTGATGATGGCGCCCCATGTTGCTGACCACCGAATGCTTCGGGTCCTCACCCATGGCACAGCCCCCCATCACATGCGCCGAACCCAGACCGGTGCGGAACTTCTCGATGGGCATGCCCATGATGACGTCGCGACACTCGCTCCAGCTGCGCAGCCAGGGCACACCCAGCTGCTTGGGGCGCACCGCCGTGGCACCGGCCGCAAACTGGATTTCTGCCATCGCCAGGAAGGCGCGCCGCAGGCCGCTGCGCAGACTGTCGTTGAGCGCGTAAGACACCGTGGGCGTACCGTCGTCACGCAGGCTGACTTCGCCACCGGGGCTGTCAGCCGTGAAGCCGTCGCGCAACAGCGCGATCAGCCCGTTGGTATGCGCCAGCTGGCGCATGTCCTCGGCATGCGCCGCACCATGCCCGCCCAGCAGGCCCGCAGTGAGCACCGGATGCAACGGAATGGCCTCCAGCTTGAAGCCCATCGGGCCGGTCGCACCATCTTTCCACTGAAAGTGATCGGAATACGTCGACTGCGGCGCACCGGCCCACGGCTCGATGCGCCCTTCATAGCGCGCAAACACCATGTTCACCGGATGCAGCAGGGTTCGCTTGCCCAGCACCTTGTGCGGATCGGGCACCGCCGAACGCAGCAGCAAGCCCGGCGTGTTGATGCCGCCACCGGCCAGCACCACCTGCCGCGCACGCACGGTGAGCTGCGTCGCCGTCGGCGTGACGCCATCCTCCTGCATGCCGACGCACTGGACGCCCACTGCGCGACCCTTGTCGATCAGCACCTTTTCGGCCCGCGCCCGCGTATAAAGTCGCGCCCCCGCCGCCAGCGCCACAGGAATTGTCGTGACCAGCATCGACTGCTTGGCATTGACCGGACAGCCCATGCCGCAATAGCCGAGATTCCAGCAGCCGGTGACATTGCGCGGAATCGGCGACCAGGACCAGCCCAGCTTTTCACAGCCCTGCTTGAGCACATGATTGTTGGGATTGGGATCGACCTGCCAGGGCTGGATGCCGAGGCGCTCCTCCATGCGCGCAAACCACGGCGCAAGCTCGGCCTCGCTCATGCCCTTCACGCCATGCACATCAGCCCAGTGCCGCAGTGTCTGTGGCGGCGTACGGAAGCTGGAAGTCCAGTTCACGGTTGTTGAGCCGCCGACACTGCGCCCCTGCAGGATGGTCATGCTGCCATCGCTGGTGGTCCGCCCCGCTCCCTCTTGATAAAGATCGCGATACGCCTCGCGCTCGCCAAGACGGAAATCGCGACTGCTGCGCAGCGGTCCCTCCTCAATCAGCACCACATCCAGACCGGCGGCAGTGAGGATTTCCGCAGCGGTGCCGCCACCAGCACCCGTGCCGACGATCACCACGTCGCAGTCGATGCGCGCACTACCCGTCATCGCACCGAGACTGGCAACTTTCCAGCCCGCTGCCACGCCGGTCGCCACCGGATCGGGAATGTTCCGTATCTCGATCATGCCGCCACCTCCTGCACCACCCGCGGGGCCTGATATCCGAGCGCCGCCTGGTGCTCAGGCTGCAGGTACCAGCTCATGGCCAGCAACTGGCTCAGCGCGGCGTAACCGCCGCGCAGCAACTCGAAGCGACTGTCACGCCAGCGCAACAGGAACGCCTCGATGGCCGCCGGACGCGCGTGAGGCCAGTCGTCGGACAGACCCGCCACTGTGTAGCGGGTGAGCGGCATCGACAGCAGGTCAAACAGTTGCAGCAGCTGTTTCTGGCCTGGACGCGACGTGGTGGAAAGAAACGCATCAAGCTCGCGCACCGTCGCCGCCACCTGCGCCGCGCCGTCGCGGCCGCCCGCCACGACACCCGCCATCACCACCGGCACCAGCGCCGTCAGCACGACGACATCGGACTGGCGCAGCACGCGCAAACCGGGTGCCGCTGTCGGGGCACTGCAGCCGCTCAGCACGGCCCCCGTAGAAACTGCAGACAAGGCAATCGCCC
Source organism: Moraxellaceae bacterium (assembly GCA_036795935.1). Taxonomy (GTDB): domain Bacteria; phylum Pseudomonadota; class Gammaproteobacteria; order Pseudomonadales; family Moraxellaceae; genus UBA2031. The sequence goes on from DAIRDY010000098.1 coordinate 2,332, forward strand.
CGAACAGGCCGGTGCGCAGGAGATCACGCCGACCCGGGTCGGCAGGAGCATCGGAAGGCAGCATGGGCAGCATCCTGTGTTGTTGTTTTGCGTGCCGCAGAAACGCCGAAGGCCTGCCGGTGTTTGCCGGCAGGCCTTCAGTTGACACTTACTTCAGCAGATAGTTCTTCACGAACTTGTGGATGCCCTTGTTGAACGGCGGCAGGAAGTAGCGCAGCGCATAGAACTTCGGCTTCTCAAGAATGGACTTGGCATTCGACATGGCGAGGAAGCCTTCGCGGCCATGGTACTTGCCCATGCCGGAGGCACCAACGCCGCCGAAAGGCAGGTCATCGACGCCGACATGGCTCATCACCTCGTTCACGCACATGCCGCCGGAATGCGTGTTGGCAGCGACATACTCGGCACGACGGCCGTCCCAGTCGAAGTAATACAGCGCCAACGGACGCGGGCGCGCATTGATGTAACCGATGGCGTCATCCAGCGTGGAGTACTCGGTCACCGCCAGCACCGGCGCGAAAATTTCGTTCTGCATGATCTGCATGTCAGGCGTGACATTCGTCACCAGCGTGATCGGCATCTTGCGCGTGTTCACGAAGGATTCGTTCGCCGGATTGATCTCGATGATGCGCGCCCCCTGGGCGCGGGCATCCTCCAGATACCCCTGCACGCGCTTGTACTGCTTTTCATTGATGATGCTGGTGTAGTCCGGATTGTTCAGCATCGTCGGATACATCTTGCCCACCTGCGCGGTGAACGCATCAACGAATTCCTGGGTCTTGCCCTTGGGCAGCATCAGGTAGTCGGGCGCCACACAGGTCTGGCCGGCATTCCAGCACTTGCCGAAGGAAATGCGCTCGGCGGCATCGGCAATCGGATAGGAGTCATGCACCACCACCGGCGACTTGCCGCCCAGCTCAAGCAGCACCGGCGTCAGGTTGCGCGCCGCCTCGGCCATCACCGTACGGCCGACATTGGTGGAGCCGGTGAAGGTCAGCTGGTCGAACGGCAGCTTGGGAAAGGCTTCGGAAATCTCGCCGCGACCGGTGAACACGGCGACATGTTCTTCCGGGAAGGCTTCGGCCAGCATCTGCTTCACGGTCTCGCCCACGCGCGGCGTGAACCCGGACATCTTGATCATCACGCGATTACCGGCGGCCAGCGCACACATCAGCGGACCGGTGGCCAGGAAGATCGGGTAGTTCCAGGGCACGATCACGCCGACGACACCCAGCGGCTGGTAATAGACCTTGGCCGAGGCCGGCATCTGCAGCGCGCTGACATGGCGCTTCTCCGGACGCATCCATTTGCGCACGTTCTTCTGGTAGTACTTGATGGCCTCAAGCGTGGTCAGGATTTCCGCGAACTTGGTTTCATCCAGGGAGCGGCTGCCGAAATCGTCGCAGGCCGCCTGCGCCAGCGCATCGGTGTACTTGAGCAGCACGCGCTTGAACTGGCTGAGGTGCGCGATGCGCTCATCGGCGGACGGCATGGGCTTTTGCCGGAAGGCCTGCTGCTGCAGGTGGAAGATACGGTGCAGCTCGGCCAGCTGGGGATTCTGGGCCTGCATCTCGACGACATTGGCAACCATGGCGGGATCCTCGGAGTGACGGCCGGCACGGGCTGCCGGCGAACAGGGCTTCACTTCTAGAGTATTTGCTCTAGACTGTCAATCGACCCCCGACCGGCCACCCGCCCAGGAATGCCCGTGAAAACCCGCGACAAGATCCTCAAGAAAAGCCAGGACCTGTTCAACGACCGCGGCGAGCGCAACGTCACCACCAACCACATCGCGGCCGAGCTGGGCATCAGCCCGGGCAACCTCTATTACCACTTCCGCAACAAGGAAGAGATCATCTACGAGCTCTTCCTGCAGTATCAGACCCGGACCCGCGACCTGCTGCTGGCCCCCGAAGACCGCCCGCTCACCTACGGCGACAAGATGGGCTATTTCGAGGGCATCCTGGCCAACATGTGGGACTACCGCTTCCTGCACCGCGACCTCGAACAGATGATGGACGCCAACCCGCAACTGCGCGACAGCTACCGCGAGTTCGCCCGGCTGGTGATGCACCAGGGCCGCCGCATCTATAGTCGGCTGGCCGAGTCCGGCCTGGTGGAGGCCGACGAAGACGCCATCGAGGCCCTGATCATCAACATCTGGGTCATCACCTCAAGCTGGATATCTTTCCTGCATACATCAGGCATATTCTCCGAAAACGGATCCATAACGCGCGATCTTCTCGGAAAAGGCATATACCAGATCATCCAGCTCGAGGCTCCCTACCTGCGCGGAGAGGCCCGCGACCGGCTGCCACAGATGAAGGCTTACTATGCCGGCGGCGGCGATGTTGCCCATTTTGGGCGGGCCGGTGGCTGAACACGCCCGGGCACAGTCTGTGAAGCAGCCGGCATTTCTTAATGCCGTTCCGAGCTTTATCACTTAACTGTTTGATGCTTTTGTATTTATCCGGTATAACCGGCAGACGTGGTAGTTGGCGACCCGCCCGTCCGGCAGAAGACGGGGGCTCCATAACATGTCGGGAGAGACAAAAAATGCTTAATCGGGTGCAAACCTTCAGCCGGTGGCTGTTCCTGGTACTGGCCTCGCTGGTGCTGGCAGCCTGCGGCTCCGGCGACGGCGACAATGTATTGCCCGTGAACGGTGTGTCGAACTATCAGCTGACGCTGACTGGCGCCACGACACTCGGCACCAATGACTCGACCACACTGGCCGCCACCCTGCTCAACCCAGACGGCGTGACGCCGGTTGCCAATGCGACCGTCAGCTTCCAGCTGACCGGTGCCGGCAGCCTGGGTGCAACCAATACCGGCACGAGCGCCACTGCAACAACCGACGCCACCGGCACGGCATTCATTCGCCTCAATGGCGCCGCACAAAGTGGCGCCGGCTCAGTAACAGCCCGCTATCTCGATCCGCGCAACAACATTGCACAGGATCCGCATGCCTACGTAATCTCAAGTGGTGATCAGGTCCAGCTGGTACTGAGCAAGACGCAGGTCAAGTCCGGCGTCGGCGACAGCGTGACCGTTATTGCCAAAGTCACCGATACAAATGGCGCCTTTGTAGAGAACCGCCTCGTCACCTTCCGTCTTGAGGGCAGTGGCGGTCTTGCCCTGACTCGCCCGATTACCAACGACTCCGGCACGGCAGAAGCCGTCTTCACGCCAGGCAACACAGACTTCAGCAATCGCACCGTCGACATTGTTGCTTCCACGTCAGGAGGCACGAGCCCGGCCATTGAAGGCCGCGCCACCATTCAGGTGGTTGGCACCTCCCTGGCACTGACCAGTGGCGCCGGCAATAATGTGACCATCAACGACAACATCAGCATCACGGCAACACTACGCGACGGACAGAATGCCGCCATCCCTGGCGCCACAGTGGTTTTCAGCTCGGACAGCGGGAATATCTTCACCCCGGCCACCGCCACAACAAACTCCTCCGGTCAGGCAACCGCCAGCGTGACGGTATCCAATACCACCGGCAGCAATAGCGAAACCCTCCGTGGCATTGTCAGCGCCCTCAACACTAATGGCGCGCTGACACTGGGTGTCAGCAGCACCAGCTTCACTATTCTGGAGCCCGTCGCGGCAGCCGAGCTGCACACCAGCACCAATCACACAATTCGCCTGCGCTGGCTGGCTGATGGTGTGGCCCAGCAAAACCAGACCATTCTTTTCAATGCCACCCGCGGCACACTATCTGCTCCCAGCGCGCTCACTGGCCCCTCTGGCGAGGCTACCGTCACTATCAACTCTGGATTTGCAGGCCTGTCGACCATCGAGGCCCGCAACCAGGCAGGCACCTTGGTCGCAACGCGTACAGTTGAGTTTGTGGCACCAACTGCTGGCCTTATTACCGTTCAAGCCGCACGCAACGTTCTGAAGTCCGGAGAGCAAACTACCGTCACTGCAATCGTGCGTGACGCAGCAAACATTAATCCGATCAAGAATGCACTGGTCGCATTCTCTCTCCCGGCCGACCCGTCCGGTGGCCAGATCACTGCATCAGCCACCACCGACTCTGCCGGCCAAGCTGCAGTCACCTATACGGCAGGCAGCCTGACCAGCCCCACTAACGGCGTGACCATCCAGGCTAGCGTGAGCGGCGTGGCGCCAGCCCAAACCAGCCTTACTGTTGGCAGCAGCGAAACCGCCACGTTCATCACGCTGGGCACGGGCAACTCGATCCGCGAGTTGAACACCACCACATATGCCCTGCCCTACAGCGTGCTGCTTACCGACGCCGCCGGGCAGCCGCTGGCCAATCAGACCGTCACGTTGTCAATTTATCCGCTCAAGTATTACAAGGGCGTCTATGTTGCTGGCGATGTATGGGTTCCCAGCACAAGCACAGAGTGCGATAACGAGGACATCGGCAACCGTAATGGCCTGCTGGATAACGGCGAAGACACTAATACGGATGGAGCACTCACCCCTGGCAACGTGATCACGGTGTCTTCGCGCGAAGTGACCACCAACTCTGCCGGCTTTGCATTCTTCGATGTGCTTTATGCCCAGCAGTACGGCAACTGGATTCAAGTGGAGCTCAAGGCTGGTGCCACCGTGACCGGTAGCGAATCCAGCACCAAGGCTGTCTTCGTCCCTCCCATCCTGTCGGATGATGCGCGCCTTAACCAAGCACCTCCGGGCCGCTCCTATTCAAATCCCTCTGCAGTCGGCAGCCCCTTCGGTCGCTCGGGAGTCTGCACTGACGCTGAATAAGCAGAGCGCGTCCAGCCATGAAAAAGCCCGCATCAGCGGGCTTTTTCATGGCGCCAGCCTAACCGGCACCACCATCAACTGCCAACCGCAAAAATCATTCGACTGCTCGCTCACGAAGGCTTAGGCACAGGAGCCAAGCACGCGCCCTACGCACCCAAAAGCCAATCACAAGAAAACAAAAAGCGCTCGATGCAAAACACCGAGCGCTTCAGGAACAACAGCTGTTACGAGCCAAAAGTCGCGCAATCCTCGCACAGGATCAGAAATTGAAGCGCAACCCGCCACTCACCGCCTTGTAGCCGTCGATGTACTCGACATAGTCGGCATTGATACGCACATTTTTGTAGATCTTGAAGTCAAGCCCAACACCGAACGAGCCTTTTTTCTGGAACCCGGAAGACACCTCGGTTTCCAGATCAGCGTACGAATAACCCAGCAAGCCATAAATGGAGCCAACATCCCCCAAGGGCAGCTGAGGACGCAGGAATACCGCATAAAGTGCCTGCAACTCGACATTGACGACGGTAATCCCGCCATCAGGACTCAGCTCATCGGAGTCTGTGCCAAAGGCGGCATGTGCCTCAACGGCAAAAAACGGAGAGAGCTCGGTACCTGCACGCAGGCGCACGGCAGTGGGATTTGCTTCCTCACCACTCTGCTCGTGAATCCCCATCTGGTAATCCACACCCGCATACGGGCGCTCGATGTCGTGAGTGTCGGCAAAGGTCTGGGCCGAGAAAGTCGCCACGGCCATGGCGA
>DAIRDY010000099.1:0-1973 GCA_036795935.1 Moraxellaceae bacterium
GATGAAGGAAGGCAAGTGCGGCGAAGGCAAGTGCGGTGGCAAGAAGTAAGGCCTGGCAGCCTGCTGAAAAATGCGTTCGGCAGGCTGTTCTCCGGCCGGGAATCAATCACGACATAAGTGATTGATCCAGGCGTGGAGCGCTTCCGGACATGCGCCGGAAGCGCAGGCTGCAAAAGCCCGGATGGGCGTTTGCAGCAAGTTGCCAAGCCGGCATGGCTCGCCTGACGGCGGGCCATGCCGCTTTCTGCGATGTGGCGAGGAGGGTGGTGATGACGGGTTCCCGTTCGCAGCTGGCCGGTGCCGGCCTTGGACTGCGCCGCGATTTTTCGCGCGCGTTGCTGGCGGCCGAGCAGACCGCGGCACTGCCCGACTTCCTCGAGATTGCCCCTGAAAACTGGATGGGCATGGGCGGGCGCTATGCGCGCCAGCTGCGTGCGCTCACCGAACGCTTTCCTTTTGTCTGCCACGGCCTGTCGCTGTCGATCGGCGGACAGCTGCCGCTGGATCCGGCCTTCCTGAAAGACCTGCGTGCCTTTCTCGATATGCACCAGATCCGCTGTTACAGCGAGCACCTGAGCTACACCACTGACGACGGCCAGCTCTACGACCTGTTGCCGATTCCGTTCACGCGCGATGCCGTCGACCACGTGGCAGCGCGCGTGCAGCAGGTGCAGGACGCGCTCGGCCGCCGCATCGCGCTCGAAAACGTGTCGTATTACGCGGCGCCCGGTGCCGAGATGAGCGAGCTGGAGTTCCTGCTCGCGGTGCTGGAAAAGGCCGACTGCGACCTCCTGCTCGACGTCAACAACATCTGGGTCAACAGCATCAACCACGGCTACGACGCCAACGCCTTCCTTGATGCCCTGCCGGTGGCGCGCGTGGCCTACATCCACATTGCCGGCCACTATGTCGAGGCGCCCGACCTGCGTGTGGACACCCACGGCGCCGACGTGATTCCCGAGGTCTGGCAGTTGCTGGACCGTGCCTATGCGCGTTGCGGCGTGGTGCCCACGCTGCTGGAGCGCGACTTCAACATCCCGCCGTTGCCGGCGCTGCTTGCCGAGATGGACCTGATCCGGCAGCACCAGCAGCGCGTGCCGGAGCCTGTGACCGCCGGAGTGCGTCATGCCGGCTGAGCGGCAGGATTTCCGTGCCCACCAGCGCCAGCTGACCGACTGGCTGCGCCGGCCGGACGCGCAGCCTGCGCCCGATGTGGAGCCGCGACGGCTGGCCATCTACCGCGAACTGTTCTTCAACAACGTGTGCAGCTTTGTCGAGGCGGCCTACCCGGTGCTGAAGTCGCTGCTGCCGGCGGCGGAATGGGCAGTGCTGCTGCAGCGTTTCTTTGCCGAGCACCGCTGCCAGAGCCCGTATTTCCGCGACATCTCGCTGGAGTTCCGGCAATGGATGGAGGCGGCCAATGCCGACTGGCTGGCCGGGCGCCCCTGGGCCCGGGAACTGATGCACTTCGAGTGGGTGGAACTGGCGGCCGACTGTGCCGAGGCCGCGCCCGAGGCGGCTGCCGTGCAGCCCGACGGCGACCTGCTGGCCGGCGTGCCGGCACTCAGCCCCTTTGTCTGGCCGCTGGTGTACCGCTGGCCGGTGCACCGCTTTGCCGACGGCGAGCAGCCGGCCGAGGTGCCGCCCGCGCAGCCGACCTGCCTGCTGGCCCTGCGGGATGCCGATGACGACGTGCGCTTCCTGCCGGTGCATCCCTTGGTGGCGCGGCTGGTCGAGCTGCTGCAGCAACATGCGCCGCGCCCCGGGCGCGAACTCCTGCTGGCGCTGGCGGCAGAGGCCGGGCAGGCAGATGCCGAGGCCTTTGTCGCCGCCGGCGCGGCACTGCTCGAGGACTTGCGCGCGCAGGGCATCGTGCTCGGCACCCGGCTTGCGGCCGCCTGATCGGCGCCTCCGGCTTTCCAGGGCTCCGTAACAAACCGCGACTCAAGCCACTCTTAGTCCCGTGCTGCAAC
>DAIRDY010000099.1:2073-7763 GCA_036795935.1 Moraxellaceae bacterium
CAGGCCATACCACTTTCCCGGAATCATGAAATGGACACGCTGAAATACACGCTGCTGCAATGGGACGAGCGCCTGCGCGGGCTGTTCGGCTGGCTCGGCGGTTTCGCCCCCGGCCTCCTGCTGCGCCTGATCCTGGCCTTCGAGTTCATGGAGGCCGGCGTTGAAAAGCTGCGCGGCGAGAACTGGTTCGGCGACATCCAGGCCCAGTTTCTCTTCCCCTTCAACGTGCTGCCGCCGGAGCTCTCCTGGTTTGTTGCCACGTGGGCGGAAATTATTGGCGGCGCCCTGCTCATCGCCGGTCTTGGCACCCGCTATGCCGCGGCCATGCTCATGGTGCTGACGGTGGTGGCGGCGCATGCCGTGCATTTCCCGCCGGCGGGCACGCCGTTCGCCGAGTTCTGGCAGGGCTATGCCATCAGCAACGACGGCCATGGCAACTTCAAGCTGCCGCTGCTGTTCTTCATCATGCTGCTGGCCTTGCTCGGGCAGGGGGGCGGCAAACTCAGCCTGGACCACTGGATAGCGTGGCGGCGCGGACTGGTGTGACCTGCCGGGCCGCGGCAGGCGCCGTCTGGCACATGGCAATCCGCGGTGACTTGCCGGAGAATGCGACGCTTCGCTGCTGCCAAGGATGCCCTGCACCGTGACTTCCTCCCTGCGCGCACTTGCCGCGGTCCTGCTGCTTTCGTCCACGTCGCCGCTGCTGGCGGCCACCGCACCGGACCCCGATCCCTGGCAAGGCTTCAACCGCCGCATGTTTGCCTTCAATGACCGGGTCGACCGCTATTTCCTGAAGCCGGTGGCGCGCGGCTACCGCGCCATCACGCCGCAGTTTGTCGACGATGGTATTACCAACTTCCTGAACAACCTGTCCGAGCCGACGACCATCGTCAACGCGGCGCTGCAGGGCAAGCTGCGCCAGTCGGCGGCCGACACCGGGCGTTTTGTCATGAACACCACGGTCGGGCTGGCGGGCTTCATCGACGTGGCGCGGCATGTCGGTCTGCGTCGCAATGAGGAGGATTTTGGTCAGACCTTTGCCAAGTGGGGGCTGCCGGCCGGTCCCTATGTGGTCCTGCCTTTCCTGCCGGGCATGACGCTGCGCGATGGTGCCGGCATGGGCAGCGAGGCCGTGCTGGTCATCGTGCCGCGCAACCGGGCGCTGGAGATCGGCTGGGAAGAGGAGCTGGCGCTGACGGCGCTCAAGGTGGTCGACACCCGCGCCGATATCATCCCGATGGAGGAGACGCTGCCCGCCGGCGACCGCTACATCCTGCTGCGCGATGCCTATTTCCAGCGCCGCGCCTTCCTCATCAATGACGGCGCGGTGACTGACGACCCCTTCCTCGATGACGACTTCGGTGACGATGACGAGGATGCGGCGGCAGCCGATGCCGCGGCGGCAGAACCGGCGCCCGCCACGCCGGAGGAGGACGCTGCAGGGGACGCAGAGGTGGTGCCGGCCAGCGATGCCGGCCCTGCATCCGCCCCGGCGGACAGTGCCGAAGTGCCCATGCCCTGACCGGCGCTTCCTCCCGCCCCCCGTGCTTGCGTGGGGCAGGGGGGAGGAGTAGTGTTCCCCCACCTCGCAGCAGGCCAGCCAGTTCCCGTATGTCCCAGCCCGTTCAAGACCACGTCCTCGTCATCGATGACGAGCCGGTGGTACGCGAAAGCCTTGCTGTCTATCTGAGCGACAGCGGCTTCAAGGTGGATACGGCCAAGAGTGGCGACGAAGGCCTCGCCCTGTTCCGCAATACCCGCCCCGACCTTGTGATCTGCGACCTGCGCATGCCCATGGTCGACGGCCTCGACGTGCTGAAAGCCATCAATGCCGAAGCACCGGAAACCCCGGTCATCGTGGTCTCCGGCCAGGGCAGCATGAACGATGTGGTGACCGCGCTGCGCAACGGCGCCGTCGATTACCTGTTCAAGCCGCTGATCGAACTCGAAGTGCTGGAGCATGCGGTGCGCCGCGCGCTGGAACGCGGCCACCTGCTCAAACAGAACAAGCAGATCCGCGAGCAGCTCGAGCTCACCAATGCCGAACTCGAGCGCAGCCTGGACCTGCTGGAAGAGGACCAGGAAGCCGGGCGCCGCGTGCAGCGCCGCATGCTGCCGCCGACCCCGCATGTCTTCAACGAGTCCTGCCACTTCAGCCACCGCATCATCCCCTCGCTCTACCTCTCCGGTGATTTCGTCGACTACTTCCGCCTCGGGCCCGACCGCATCGGCTTCTATCTGGCGGACGTCTCCGGCCATGGCGCCTCCAGCGCCTTTGTCACGGTTTTCCTGAAGACGCTTACCAACCGCATCCAGCGCCACTACGAAAAGCGCACAGCGGTGAACACGCTGTCGCCGGCACGCTTGATGCGCGACATCAACCAGGAACTGATCTCCATGGGCATGGGCAAGCACCTGGCCATGTTCTGCGGCGCGGTCGACCTGGCGGAAAACAAGCTCACCTACTGCATGGGCGCGCATTTTCCGCCGCCCATCCTGATCAACGATGGCGTTGCCCAGGCCCTGCCGGGCCGCGGTCTGCCGGTCGGCATCTTCAGTGATGCCACCTTCGACGACATCGTGGTCGACATCAGCCAGCGCTTTTCGCTGGTGGCCATGTCGGACGGCGTGCTGGAAGTGCTGCCGGAAGGTTCGATGGAAGAAAAGGAAGCCCACCTGCTGGCCGCGGTCGGCCAGGCACCGGCAGATGCCGATGCGCTGGCGGCGGCGCTGGCCCTCGATGGCGACATGGAAGTCCCGGACGATATTGCCCTGTTGGTCATCCACCGGAACACGTGATCATGTTGTCAGGCCGAATTCTCTATGCCGTGCACAACGGCACCTATGTCATCAAGTTCATCGGTGACGTGCGCGTGCCGCTGTGTGCCAGCCTCGAAGGTTTCCTCGAGCGCATGTTTGCGGACGACAGCCTGCATTCCGTGCTCATCGACCTCACCGAAACCGTCGCCATCGACAGCACCGCGCTCGGCCTGATCGCCAAGATCGCGGTGTCGCTGAAGTCGCGGCTCGCCCGCCAGCCGGTCATCCTCTCCACCAATCCCGATGTCAACCGCATCCTGGCCAGCATGGGCTTCGACCGCGTGTTCCTGATCCTGGAAAAGGCCCCGGCCGTGGACGAGGCGCTGGACGAGCTGCCCTTCACCGAGCCCTCGCAGCAGGAGCTCACGCGCAATGTCATCGAGGCGCACCGCGTGCTGATGAGCCTGAACGAGAAGAACCGCGCCACCTTCCACGACCTCGTGGACATGCTGGAGTGCGAGGAGCGCGACCAGAAGCACTGATGTGCCCTGCGTTGTCTGCGCCCATGAAAAAGCCCGCGATGATCGCGGGCTTTTTCATGGGGCGGAAACGTGTGCTCAGCCTTGCTTGCGCAGCTCGGTGACCTGCTCGCCGCGTATGCCCCAGTTGTCGGTGTTCACCTCGTCGATGACGACCACCGTGGTGGCCGGGTTCTTGTTCAGCACGTCCTGCAGCAGCCTGGTGACGCCGGCAATCAGCGCCGCCTTCTGCTCCTTGGTCACGCCTTCGTCGGTCACCTTGATGTTCACGTAGGGCATGGCGTTCTCCTTCATCATCCTCTGCGCGGGCGGGATGCGGTGGGGTAGTGCCGGGGCTCAGGCCTCCAGCTTTTGCGCGAGCAGCGTTTCCAGCTTCACGATGTCGGCGGCAAACAGGCGTATGCCCTCGGCCAGCTTTTCCGTGGCCATGGCATCCTGGTTCAGCTGCCAGCGGAAGGTCTTTTCGTCCAGGCGGGGCAGGGCCGGTGCGGGGTCGATGCGCGCCGGGTCCAGCTGGCGTGCCAGCGGTTCCGCAGAGGCGGCCAGCTCGTCGAGCAGCGCCGGGCTGATGGTCAGCTTGTCGCAGCCGGCGAGCTGGCGGATCTCGCCGACATTGCGAAAGCTCGCGCCCATCACCACGGTCGCGATGCCGGCGCTCTTGTAGTAGCGCCAGATGCGCGTCACCGACTGCACGCCCGGGTCTTCTTCGGCCGTGTAGTCGCGGCCTTCGGCCTTCTTGTACCAGTCGAGGATGCGGCCGACGAAGGGCGAGATCAGCGTGATGCCGCCTTCGGCACAGGCCTGCGCCTGCGCAAAGCTGAACAGCAGCGTGAGGTTGCAGCGTATGCCTTCGGTCTCCAGGATTTCCGCCGCGCGTATGCCTTCCCAGGTGCTGGCGATCTTCACCAGCACGCGCTCGCGGCCGATGCCGGCGGCCGCGTAGGCCGCGATCAGACGGCGTGCTTCCTGCACCGTGGCATTGGTGTCGAAGGACAGGCGCGCGTCGACCTCGGTGGAGACGAGGCCGGGGATGTGTTTCAGGATTTCCGTGCCGAAGGCGACCGCAGTGCCGGCGAGCGCGAGACCGAGGCGGCTTTTTGCATCGGGCGCGCGGCGGGCATGGGCGACGGCGCGGTCGATGAGCTCGGCGTACTCGGGCTGGCTGGCCGCCTTCAGGATCAGCGAGGGATTGGTGGTGGCATCCACCGGTTTCAGGCGCGCGATGCTGGCAATGTCGCCGGTATCCGCCACCACGGTGGTCATCTGCTGCAACTGCTGAAGCTGGGTCATTGCCTGTCCTGATGCGGGTTGTGTTCTGTGCCTGCTGTCGTGCGAGTGATGGAGCGGACGGACCGCCACGACCGCTGTGCGGGCGTTGCCGCGGCATGCCGCCAGACGCAGCGGGGCATGGTTACAGCGGATGCACCTGCACATCCTGTGCGCGCCGCACGAACTCCGCCGCCTGCCGCACCACCTCGAGCCCGGCGCCCTTGCGGTGCGCCTGCTCGCTGATGTGCTGGCGCCAGCGCCGTGCGCCCGGCAGCCCCTGGAAGAGGCCGAGGATATGCCGCGTCATCTGCGAAAGCGAGACGCCCGCCGCCATTTCCCGGTCCATGAACGCCAGGTACTGCGCCAGTATCGCCTCGCGCGAGGGCCGTTCGGCGACACCGAACAGCGGCAGCGCCTCGGCCAGCAGGTACGGGTTGTGATAGGCCTCGCGGCCGATCATCACGCCGTCGGTGTGCTGCCAGTGCGCCACGATCTCCGGCACCGTCTTGATGCCGCCGTTGATGTGGATCTCCAGTTGCGGGAATTCGCGCTTCAGCCGGTACACGTCGTCGTAGCGCAGCGGCGGGATCTCGCGGTTCTCCTTCGGCGACAGCCCGGCCAGGAGGGCGATGCGCGCATGCACGATGAAGGTCCGGCAGCCGGTCTTCGCCACCGTCTCCACAAAGCGCGCCAGGTGCTCGTAGTCGTCGAGGTCGTCGATGCCGATGCGGTGCTTCACCGTCACCGGAATCTTCACCTTCGCCTGCATGGCGGCCACGCACTCGGCCACGAGTTCAGGCTCGGCCATCAGGCAGGCGCCGATCTTGTTCTGCTGCACGCGGTCCGAGGGGCAGCCCACGTTCAGGTTGACCTCGTCATAGCCCCAGTCCTCGGCCAGCTTCGTGCAGGCGGCGAGCTGGGCCGGATCAGAGCCGCCCAGCTGCAGCGCCAGCGGATGCTCGCTGGCATCAAAGCTGAGGAAGCGCGCGACATCGCCATGCAGCAGCGCGCCCGTGGTCACCATCTCGGTGTAGAGCCGCACATGCGGGTTGAACAGGCGCAGGAAATAGCGGTCGTGGCGGTCCGTCCAGTCCATCATGGGGGCCACCGAAAGGACTTTGG
>DAIRDY010000100.1:0-7763 GCA_036795935.1 Moraxellaceae bacterium
CTATCTCGCCATCATCTACAGCGGCGCCAACATGCTGCTGGTGATACGACTGGTGCGCGTGCTGCGCATCTTCCGCGTGCTCAAGCTGTTTGCGTACTGGAACGATGCCAACCTGCTGCTGCGCAGCCTGTATGCCTCGCGACGCAAGATCACCGTATTCCTGGCGACGATTTTTGTCGCCGCCGTGGTCTTCGGTGCACTGCTGTACATCGTGGAAGGGCCGGAGCACGGCTTCACCAGCATTCCCAAGGCGGTGTACTGGGCGGTGATCACCATCACCACGGTGGGTTATGGCGACGTGGTGCCGCAGACCGGCCTCGGCCAGGCCATTGCGACACTGGTGATGCTGATCGGCTATTCGGTGATTGCGGTGCCAACGGGGATTTTCACGTCGGAGCTGATGCTGGAAATGCAGCGCCAGCGCAACGACCGCCACTGCCCGCAGTGCGCGGCCAGCAGCCATGAAATCGATGCCCGCCATTGCCGGCATTGCGGCACGCGGTTGCCCGCGCCTGTGGTCGAGCCGGCAGCAAGCGCCGACTGAGCGCCGTCAGCGGCGCCAGAGTGCGCCCAGCGCGCACAGCCCCAGCAGCACCGCCACCAGCACCGGCGCAAAGGGCTGGTCGGCCGCCAGCGCCAGCAGGAAGGCCGCCACATAGGCGAGCACACCGGTCAGGGCCGACAGCAGGAGCGCGTGGCGCCAGTCGCGCGCCAGCCGGAAGGCCAGCCACGGCGGCAGGAACACCAGCGCAAACGCGCCCATCAGCCCGACCGTGGCCGTGGCCAGCGCCAACAGCAGGGCCACCGCCAGATCGAAACTGAGGTGCCAGCGCCAGGCCGGCAGGCGGTTGGCGGTTTCCTGCGCCGGAAAGAAGCGCGCGCGCAGCAGGCGGCGGCTCCACCACGGCAACAAGGCCAGCACCAGCGCCGCGCCCAGCGCGAGCGCCAGCAGGTGCTCGCCGGTGGCGAAATACAACTGGCCGTCGCTGAGCGCATGCGAGAAAGATTCGCCGGCCGCGCTGTTGGCCGCGAGCAAGTAAAGCGCGCCCCAGCCGGCCAGCATCATCAAGGCATAACCGCCGTTGCCCTCGCGCCGCAGGCCCTGCTTCAGCGCCACCGCGAGCACGGCACCGCCGGCACCGGCCACCAGCACCGGTGCCGCCAGCGCAATCCCGAGCAGATGACAGGCGGCAGCGACATGGGCCAGCCCCAGCGCCGCCAGCCATTCCTCGCGCAGGCGCAGCAAGGCGCCGAGCAAGGGCAACACCAGCGCCGCCAGCAGGCCGGTGGCCAGCGGCACACGAAACATCGGATCCAGCAGCAAGGCCAGCATCACGCCGCCTCCGTGGCGACAGGCAGCACGAGTTCGCGCGTGCACACCTGCGCCAGGAAGTCCGCCTCGTGACTGACCACGAGCAGGCCGCGCGCCGCGGGCCGCTGCTGCAGCCAGCCTACGAGCAGGTCGACACCGGCCGGATCGAGGTTGTTGGTGGGCTCGTCGAGGATGACGACATCGGCGGCCGAGGCCAGCACCGCCCACAGGCAGAGCAGCTGGAACTGGCCGCCCGACAGCGTGTCGAGCCGCGCGCGGGCTAGCGCCGCCAGCCGCGGCGGCAGGCCGGCCAGCGGCACCGACTGCAGCGCCAGATAATCCGCGACGCTGAGCGGCATTTCCGCCAGCCGCACCGGATGCTGCTGCTGCAAGGCAATGCTGATCCCGGGCGCACGCGTGATGCGGCCGGCAAACAGCGGCGCCTGCCCGGCGATGGCGCGCAACAGCGTCGACTTGCCGCCGCCGTTCGGGCCGCGCAGGCCGAGCACCTCGCCGGCGGCGAGCACCAATGACACCGGCGCGGTCACGGGCTGCCGATAGCCCGCGACCACACCCTCGAGAGCCAGCAACATGGAAGTCTTCCGCAAAGGGGAGTCGATGATGCCGCATGCGGCGGCGTCCGCCCATGCCCGCGTGCGGACAAATGCGCCGCTGCAGGAGCGCCTGTTCTTGCCGCGCTCAGCGCGCGGCGGCCAGCGCCTGCACCCAGGCCTCGGTGATCGCGAGCAGGCTCTCGCCATTGCCGCCCGGCGCCGGATCGACCGGCCGCATCACCACCGGCCAGCCGAGCGACTGTGCGAGCCTGGCAATGCCGGCATTGTGCTGCCAGGGCAGGTGCACGATCACGCCCTGCCGCCCCTTCTGGCGCAGCAGAAGGCCGGCCAGATGCTGTGCCGAGGGCGGAATGCCGGGCAGCGGCTCGACATAACCCAGCACCGGCAGGCCCAGACGCTCAAGCAGGTAATCCACGTCCTTGTGATAGGCGATGGCACCGCCCGTGGCGCCGCCCAAGTCACTGACCTGCTGCTGCCAGGCCGGCAGCCGGCGCAGCACCTCGGCGCGAAATGCCGCCGCGCGCTCGCGATAGCGCGCCGCATGCGCCGCATCCAGCATCGCCATGCGCTCGGCCAGCTTGAGGCCGGCGTCGGCCAGCCGCAGCGGGTCCAGCGTGACATGCGGATTGCCCATGGGATGCACGTCGCCACGCGCACGGTCGGCCGCGGCGCGGCCCTCGACATCGCGCAGCGGCACCACGGCCGCCACCTCGAAATAGCCGGCACGCCCCGGCAGCAGTTTCGGATTCGCACTGCTGCTGATGGCCAGCGGCAGCCAGCCCACTTCCAGCTCGGCGCCGACCGCCACCACGAGGTCGGCGCGGCGCAGCGCCTGCAACATCGACGGCCGCAGTTGCAGCGTGTGCGCATCGCGATCCGGCGGCGCCAGCGCGCTGACCCGCACCGCCTCGCCGCCGATCTCGCGCACCAGCGCCTCCAGCGTCGTGGTCGAGGCCACCACCGTCAGCGCCGCCTGTGCAGGCAGCGCCAGCAACAGGGCCAGCAGCAGGACGCTGCTTCGCCACGCGCGGTTCATGCCATCCGTCATCATCATGTCAGTTCCCCGGCCGCCTGCTGAAAAAAGCGGACATCCGCAGTGGCGAATTCATTGGCACAGCAATGCGGGCATTGCTGCGTTGTGTGCGCCTGCCCACTGGCATCCCCAAAGGAAAAATTCGCAGCGACCGCCAGCGCTCACCCGTAACAGCACGTCGCCGCATCCGGGACACCCGCTGCTGAAATGGCTGTTTCAGCAGCGGGTCAGCACAAGGCACTGCCTCAGAAGCGGTGCGCACCATGCGTGCCCATGCTCATCGTGTAGCCGAGCACCACCTGCTTCAGCGGCGTCTTGTCGCCAGCCTCGTCGTGGATGTCGCCCTGCGCAAGCTCGAGACGCAGGCGCGAGAACTCGGTGGGCAGCCAGGTCAGCGCCAGCGTGCTGCGCGTGGAGGCATCAAAGCCGATGCGCGCGCCACCTTCCTTCACCTCGTTGGTGTCGCCGGTGACTTCATGGCGCAGGCCGAGCTGCCAGCGCGGTGCCAGCCCATACACGCCCTGCACATACCAGCCGTCCTGGGTACCGGTGACGCGGTCACCCGCGGCCACCGGCGCCCCGGCATCGGCCGCACCGACCTTCATGTCCTTTTCCATGCGCAGGTATTCGGCCACCAGCTTGAGCGCACCGGCGCCTTTCTCGCCGCCGCCGTCACGCTTGTAGACCACATCGACACCATAGAGCGACTGCCGGCCCTCAAGCGCGAATTCGTCACCGGACAGCGCGGTCTCGTCTTCGTCCAGCAACTGCTGGAACTGGCGGGCACGCGCATACGACAGGCCGAACTGCAGCGCCTGCGCGGCACCGAGATCGGGACCGGCCTTCACGAACAGCGTGCCGAGGCGCGGGCCGCCGCGCGTGGCCGCCGGACCGCCAACGCTTTCATCCAGCACGGCTTCGGCATCGTGGACATCGACCAGCGCGCCAAAGCGCTCCTGCTCGCTGCCCTGCAGCAGCTCGGCACCGAGCTGCAGGAAGAACGGCGCCGGCGCCAGCCAGGTCAGCTGCAGGCCGTTGTCGATCAGGCCGTGGTCGCCGAGCAGCGTGGCATAGGCCAGGTTCTGCTGCGAGAACTCCCAGGCATGGCGGTGCTGGCTGTTCTGGTAGCCGATCTCGCTCAGGAAGCGGCCGGCCTTTACCTTGAGTCCGGCCGGCAGCATGCGCGTCTGCACCCAGGCCTCCTCGACATGGGTCTCGTGACCGTCGAAGGCCGCAGTGAAGCGGCCGTCGAAATAGGGATCAATGGTGGCCGACAGCACCAGCTCGATCTCGTCGAGGTTGAAGCCGTTTTCCGCACCGTGGCCGTGCTCGTGGAAATGCACGCCGTGCAGGATGCCGGCCGCTTCCTCGACCAGCTCGGCACCGGCGCCACGCTGGTTGTCGTGGTACAGGCTACCGCCCAGGATCAGCGAGATCTGCGGGTTGAAGGCCGAGCCGGCGGACACCGGCTGGCGGCCGTCTTCGGCCAGCACCGGGCTGGCGGCAAGGGCAAGGGCAAGGGCAAGCGGGGTCGGGCGCATGGAATTCCTCCGGACAAGCAGGGCCAGGGTCGGCCGGGCAGGTCGCGGACGTTATATTATAACAACCAAGGCCGCAAGCCGGCCGCCCTTCGCTTATCATGGCGGCTCCCTGCCCTGACTGGAGTTGCCGATGTCCCGGTCCCTCTCCCCTGCCGAACTGCAACAGATCCGCGAAGACTGCCGCGCGCTGGTCCGCCGGCGGGCGCTGGTGTCCGCCGGTGCCGCCGTGGTGCCGGTACCGCTGCTGGACGTGGTGGTCGATGCCGGCATCCTGATGCAGCTGATCCCCGAGATCAGCGCCCGCTTCGGGCTGGCCGTGGAGGACATCGACGCCATGGACCCGGCGCACCGCGCCAAGACCTGGCAGCGCATCCGCCAGCGCGGCTCGCAGCTGATCGGCATCGTGCTGACGCGCGCGCTGATCCGGAAAACCTTCGACGGCATGGTGGGGCGGCTGATCACCAAGCAGGTGACGAAGTTCGTGCCGCTGGGCGGGCAACTGGTGGCGGCGGGCATCGGCTATTTCGTGCTGCGCCGCATCGCCTACGGGCATATCGACGACTGCTACGCCGTCGCTGCCGCCGCCTGAGCCCGCGGGCCTCAGCGGCGGCTGTCGGCGGGCTCGACGTGGATCAGGGTTTCGGTCCCGGGGAATTCGGCCGCCACCGCGGCCTCCAGCACATCGCAGAGCTGGTGTGACTCGCGCACCGGCCAGTCGCCGGGCAGCCACAGGTTGAACTCGACAAAGCGGCGCACGCCGGCGCGGCGCGTGCGCAGGCCGCTGATCGTGGCGGCGGCCGGCAGCGCCTGCTGCAGGGCTGCCTCGATGCGCGCGAACTCCGCTGACGGCAGTTGCACGTCCATCAGCCCGTCGACGGAGCGCCGCACCAGCATGATGCCGGTGCGCATGATGTTGAGCGCCACCACCAGTGCAATCACCGGGTCCAGCCACCCGGCCGCCGGCCAGATCAGCAACAGGCCGAGCGCCAGCAGCACGCCGAGCGAGGTCCAGACATCGGTCAGCAGGTGATGGGCATCGGCCTCCACGGCCAGGCTGTGTTCGGCATGCGCCACCCGCATCAGCCACCAGGCCGCCAGCGCATTGACGCCGGTGGCCAACAGCGACAGCAGCAAGCCGATATCCAGCTGCCCCACCGGCGCCGGCACCAGCAGGCGGTGCACCGCGGCCCAGGCAATCGACGCCGCCGCCACCAGGATCAGCATGCCTTCGGCACCGCTGGCGAAATATTCGGCCTTCTCGTGACCGTAGGGATGACCGTCGTCGGCCGGCTGCGCGGCAATGCCGAGCAGGATGAAGCCGAGAATCGCCGCCGCCAGGTTGACCAGCGACTCCACCGCATCCGAATACAGGCCGACCGAACCGGTCAGCGCCCAGGCCCCGAACTTGAGCGCCATGGTGACGAGGGCGGCCAGCACCGACACCAGCATGGCGCGCTGCAGCCGCGTCAGCGGACGGCGCTCAGTCATCGCGGCGCCCCGCGCGCGCCTGCTGGTTACGCAGCACGCGCAACAGCGACAGGATCACGACGCCGGCAATCGACATCCGCGAGGCAATGACGACGGCGGTGGCATGCTGCGCGGCAAACCCCGCATGGCTGCCCTGCAGGAAGGCCAGGGCATAGAGCACCGTCATCACCACGACCGGCAGCAGGAACAGGGCCCAGCCGAGACGGGCCCACCAGACCAGGGCCGCGGCAGAAAACGCATTCATGTGCAGCTCACCGAACAATCATGGGGCGATGCTGCCGTCCGCCGGCACTGAAAAGCAACAGCCCCGGCAAGCGGGGCTGTGGCGGACAGCAGCGGGAGGTTCAGATCGGCTTCGAGCCGTAGTTGCTAACCGGCTTCTGGGGCGGGTCGGCCGTGACATCGGGCGGGATTTCCTTGATCTGGCCGCCACGCGCCAGAAAGCGCTCCATTTCCTCTTCCAGCTGGCGGCGCAACGCCTCCTTGCTGGACACGGTCAGGGTTTCGGCGTCTTCGAGGTCGGCATTGCGCGGTGCCGGGCCGCCCTCTTCATCGGACGCGGCAGCGCTGGCGGCGCCCTCCTCGCCCTCGGCGGACTCTTCTTCGTCCACCTCGTCGTCGACCGCATCGGCGGTCTCGTCAAAATCGTCGTAATCATCGTTGGCCATGGTGCATCCCCCAATACATGACAACGCCCGTTACGGCTGCCGGCGGCAACTGAACGGGCCAATGTATAGATCACCCTCACGGGTTTGTCAGCGGCATTTTCGGGACTTGGCGACGGCTTTGCCAGCCTTGAGACAGGCGGTGCGCTGTGCTACCGAACGGTGACCGCTGTGGCGACAGGCGGCTGCCGACTCAGGAGGCGGCGAGATGGCGGCGCAGGTTGTCGACCGTGCTGTCGAGCAGGCGCTGACGGGCGCCACGACTGATCCATGCGCAATGCGGGGTGACGATCAGGTTGGGCAGGCCGGCGGCGAGCAGCGGATGATCGGCGGGCGGCGGCTCGACCGCCAGCACGTCGAGTGCGGCGCCCGCCAGATGACCGGACTGCAGGGCCGCGAGCAACGCCGCCTCGTCGACCAGGCCGCCGCGCGCCGTGTTGACCAGCAGCGCACCCGGCTTCATCTGCGCCAGGCGTTCGGCATTGATCATTTTTTCCGTGCGCGGCGTCAGCAGCGTGTGCAGCGAAAGCACGTCGGCACGCGCCAGCACCTCGGCCAGCGGCAGCCGGCCCGGCGCCGGGCCGGCGTCGCCTTCGGCCACCAGCACCTGCATGCCGAAGGCCGCCGCGAGACGCGCCACCTCCTGCCCGAGCGCACCATAGCCGACGATGCCGAGCACGGCCCCGTCGAGATCACGGATCGGGTAATCCATCAGGCAGAACGTGGGGCTGGCCGACCAGCGCCCGTTGCGGACATCACGCGTGTACTCGGCCAGGCGGTTGGTCAGGGCCAGCAACAGCGCCAGGGTGTGTTGCGCCACCGCACGCGTGCCATAGCCCTCGACATTCATCACCGTGATGCCGCGCGCCTGCGCCGCCGCACGATCAATGTTGTTGGTGCCGGTGGCGGTGACGGCGATGCAGCGCAGGTCGGGGCAGGCGGCCATCACCGCGGCATCGATGACCACCTTGTTGGTGATGGCGATTTCGGCCCCGGCCAGGCGCGCGGCCGTGGCCGTGGCAGGCGTGTGCTCGTGACAGGTCAGCGCCAGCGGCAATGCCGCCAGCGCGCTGAAATCGAGATCATCGGGATGCAGGCTGGCGCGATCGAGGAGGACGGCCCGCCTCACCGGCAGGCCTCGTTCATGGC
>DAIRDY010000101.1:0-7723 GCA_036795935.1 Moraxellaceae bacterium
GACATGACAGGAATTCCGGTTGGGGTCGCCGCAGCAACAGGTGGTCAAAAAGCGGCCGGGATTGTAACGGACATGACTGCGCAGCCATAGCGCTGGCCGGGCCGGCAGGCCGTCATCCGGGGCCGTGAACCGCATCACCGCCGGCCAGCTTGGCAAGCGGCGCGGCGCAAGCCATGGTTAGGGCCATGTCTTTCAGGAGTACGACATGGCTGTGACGGCCCCGGGGCTGCGCCCCATCCTCACACTGGCCTTTGGCGGCATGGCGGCGGTGCTGGCCGCCAGCCTCGCCTGGCTCATCGGCCACCATGCCAGCAACCAGGCCCGCCAGGATGCGGGACAACGGCTGGACAGCATTGCCCGCGTCGCCAGCCAGGTGCTGGAGCTGGGCCTGGAGGAGCGCGCCCGCGATCTCGACCAGCTGGCCTACCTGCATGCGCACACCGCTCTGCGCCTGGAGCGCGACGGCGACGAGCTGTTCACCGGCCTGCTGCGCACGCAGCCGGCCTACCGCTGGCTGGCCTATGCCGGCAGCGATGGCCGCATCGTGCAGAGCGCAGGCGGGCACTGGACCGGCCGCGACATCAGCGCGCATCCCTGGTGGCAGCAGGGGCGCGATGCCCCGCAACTGCGACTGGCCGACGGCCGCGAGGACGGCCCGCAACCCCATGTGTTCAGCCTGGGCTGGCCCGTGCCTGACGACAGCGGCGAGCGCGGCCTGCTGCTGGCCCAGTTCGGCCGGAGCTGGGCCGCCGAACGCCTCGGCCTTGTGCTGACGCCGGCGCGGCGCGCGCTCGGCATCCGGCTCTGGCTGCTCGATGCCGAGGGCCGCGTCATCCATGCCCCGGACGATGTCGATGCCGTGGTGCCGGTGTTGAGCCAGGACCGCGCACAGCGCGTGCGCTGGCCGGATGGCGGCGACTACCTGACAGTGGTGCATGCCCTGCCGGCCGGCGGCCTGGTCGACAGCGGCTGGCAGGTGGTGTCGCGGCAGCCGGTGGCCATGGCCTTCGCCCCGGTGCGCGCGCTGCAACTGTGGATCGCGTTCGCCGGCGTGGTGATGACGGTGCTGTTCGCACTGCTCGGCCAGCGCCTGGCCCTGCTGCTGAGCCAGCCCTTCCTGCGCCTGGCGCGGGCGGCCGATGCGCTGCCGCGCAGCGGCCGGCGCAGTCACCTGCCCGACGACGGCCGCCTGCGCGAGGCCGTGCAGCTCGCGCGCTCCTTCAACCACCTGCTCGACGACCTGCACCAGTACCAGGATGAACTCGAGGAACTCAACATCACGCTGGAGGCCAAGGTCGAACAGCGCACCGAGGCGCTGGACCGCGCCAACCAGCACCTGACCGGCGTGCTGCTGGAGCGCGAGCAGCTGATGCGCCAGCTTGAGGAGCAGGCCAGCACCGACAGCCTGACCGGCCTGCTCAACCGGCGTGCCTTCGCGGCGCGTGCGCAACAGGAAATGGTCCGCGCCCAGCGCCAGCAGGGCGCGCTCTGCGTGGCGGTGCTCGACATCGACCACTTCAAGAAGGTGAACGACACGCACGGCCACGACACCGGCGATGCCGCGCTCAAGGCCACGGCCGAGGCCTGCCGGCGCACGCTGCGCGAGGTGGACGTGCTGGCGCGTTTCGGTGGCGAGGAATTCGTCGTGTTGCTGCCGGACACGCCGCTGGCCGACGCGCTGCAGGTGGCGGAGCGGCTGCGGCTGGCCATCGCCGCACTGCGCCTGCCGCTGCCCGACGGCGAGCTGGTGTTCACCACCAGCATCGGCGTGGCCGCGGTGACGCCGGGCCAGCCGCTGGAGCAGGCGCTGAAGGCCGCCGACGAGGCGCTGTACGCGGCCAAGCACGGCGGCCGCAACCGTGTCGTCGCCGCCTGAGGCCCGCACCGCGGCCATTGCCGGAGGCGGTGCGCGGGCGTAGGCTGCGCGCGCCTGCCACCCCCGGACTCCCGCCATGGCGCTGAAATCCACCGTCTACAAAGCCGACCTGCAGATCACCGATCTCGATCGCCACTACTACGCCAACCACGTGCTGACGCTGGCGCTGCATCCCTCCGAAACCGAGGAGCGGCTGATGGTGCGCCTGCTCGCCTTTGCCGTGCATGCCAGCGAACAGCTGGAGTTCACGCAGGGCCTGGACAACCCGGACGACCCCGCGCTGTGGGAAAAAGACCTCACCGGCGCACTCCTGCACTGGATCGACCTCGGCCAGCCCGACGAGCGCCGGTTGCAGAAGGCCTGTGGCCGCGCTGCGCGCGTCACCGTGTACTGCTATGGCGCCGGCAGCACCACGCAGTGGTGGACACAGATCAGCGGCAAGCTCGGCCGCCTCGACAACCTGGAAGTGCGCCGTCTCGCCGAAGCGGACGTGGCCGCGCTGGCAACGCTGGCAGCACGCGGCATGCGCCTGGAAATCACGCTTCAGGATGGCGACTGGTTCATCAGCAGCGAAGGCCGCGAACTCACGCTGCGCCCGGAAATCCTGCGCGCGGCCAGCTGATCCGGCGCACGCCGGCGCACCAGCGCCCGTCAGCCGTACCGCGGCAGGGCAGGGCGCGTCACACGGCGCAAGTACGACGCGCGACTGTCGCCGATGGTCAAACCGGCGCAGGCGGCTTTGGCGTAGCATCGGACCGGCACTTTCCGACCCTGACACCGCCATTCCCGACACCCCCACCATGACCGACCTCATCCGCCTCACCGAAGTGGGCTTGCGCGACGGCCTGCAGAACCAGCCCAATCCCGTCAGCACCGAAGGCAAGCTGCGCCTTGCGTGCGCACTGGTCGATGCCGGCGTCCGCCAGATCGAGGCGGTGAGCTTCGTGCACCCGAAGGCAGTGCCGCAGATGGCCGATGCCGCCGAGGTCACGGCCGGCCTGCCGCAGGCGCCCGGCCTCGACTACATGGCCCTGGTGCCCAACCTGAAGGGCTACGAGCGGGCGCGCGCCGCCGGCTACCGCCGCGTGGCCGTGGTGCTGGCCTCCACCGACAGCTTCAACCTGCGCAACCTGAAGATGACGCGCGACGCCACCGAGGCCGCCTGCCGCGACGTGATCGCCGCCGCGCAGGCCGACGGCGTCGCCGTGCGCGCCTACATCTCCGGCGCACTGGCCTGCCCCTACGACGGCCCGACACCGGTGGCCGTCACCCAGGTCCTGTGCGAGCGCATGCTGGAAGCCGGCGCCACCGACATCGCCATCTCCGACACCATCGGCGCCGGCAACCCGCGCCAGATCCAGCAGATCCTGCTGCCGCTGTTGCGAATGCATGACGCTGCGCTGTTCAGCCTGCACCTGCACGACACCCGCGGCACCGCACTGGCCATGGCCTGGGCGGGACTGGAATGCGGCGTGCGCCATTTCGACGCCAGCATCGGCGGCTTGGGCGGCTGCCCCTTCGCGCCGGGCGCCACCGGCAATGTCGCGACCGAAGACCTGGTGCACCTGTTCCATGGCGCCGGCCTCGACACCGGCATCGACCTCGACCGGCTCTATGCGGCGGTCAGCGTGGCCGAGGACATCACCGGCCAGACCCTGGGCGGACGCTACACGCAGTGGCGGCGCTCGCAGGAACGCCGCGCACGCGAGGCGGCCGCCGCCTGCGCACCGCAGGACGCCCGGCCCTGATGCGCGCGATTAGCGCCAGCAACGGAGCGCTGGTCCTCACTGACGGGCCGGGGCCGGCCGGCCCCGGCCCCGGCGAAGTGCGCATTGCCGTGCGCGCCACCGCGGTCAACCGCGCCGACCTGCTGCAGGCCGCCGGCCTCTATCCCCCGCCGCCCGGTGCCAGTGACATCCTCGGGCTGGAATGCGCCGGCACCGTCATCGCGGCGGGCGCGGGCGTCACGCAGTGGGCGCCGGGCGATGCCGTCTGTGCGCTGCTGGCCGGCGGCGGCTACGCCGACGACGTGGTGGTCGATGCCCGCCATTGCCTGCCGCTGCCCGCCGGCCTGTCCTTCGAGGAGGGCGCGGCCCTGCCCGAGGCCTTCGCCACCGCCTGGCTCAACCTGTTCATGGAGGCCGGCCTCAGGCCCGGCGAACGCGTGCTGCTGCCGGCCGGCGCCAGCGGCGTCGGCACCGCCGCCCTCCAGCTCTGCCGGCTGCGCGGCAACCCCTGTTTCGTCACTGTCGGCTCGGCGGAGAAACTGGCGGCCTGCCTGGCGCTGGGCGCCACGGGCGGCATTGTGCGCGGTGAGCAGGCGCTTACCGACTTGCTTGGCGGTGCGGGTGTCGACGTGATCCTGGACCCGGTGGCAGGCAGCATGCTGGAGGACCACCTGCGCCTGCTGAACACCGGCGGCCGCCTCGTGCTGATCGGCCTCATGGGCGGGCGCACGGCACCGGTGGACCTGGGGCGCATGCTGGTGAAGCGGCTACGGATCATCGGCTCGACGCTGCGCAGCCGCTCGGCAGACGACAAGGCGGCGCTGGTCGCCGCACTCGCCCGCGAGGTCTGGCCGGCCTTCGCCGACGGCCGCCTGCGCCCGGTCATCGACCGCGTGTTCGCGCTGGAGCAGGCCGCCGCCGCGCATGCCCATGTCGCGGCCAACCGCAATACCGGCAAGGTCGTCCTGACCCTCGCCTGAGCCCACGGCGCCCTGCGCCGGATGCCGTCCGTTGCACCGGGGCCGCCGACACCGCCGCAGGGCGGATGGGCAGCACGCCGGTCCGGTGGCCAGGGCCGGCGGTGGCGAGGGGACAGGGGCTGGTCTATACCCAGAAAACAGCCCCGACCGCTCCGCGGAGACCCGTCATGCCGCTCTACACCGTTGTGCTCAAGAACCTTGACCCGAAGAGCCTGCACCGCCAGATCATGCAGCTCGAAGCCCTGCAGCAGGAGCTGATGCCCGGCGACAGCGAGGAGGCCGGCACCGTGCAACAGACCCTGAAGCTGCTGCACAGCATCGAGGACGAAGTCCGCCGCCAGGCCCACGTCGCGCACCAGCACTGAGGTTCCGGAAAGAAAACGGGCGGCACACGGGCCGCCCGTCGCAGCGCACATGCCTGCCGGTCATGTGCATCCTTTGCTTCTTGTTCTAGCC
Source organism: Moraxellaceae bacterium (assembly GCA_036795935.1). Taxonomy (GTDB): domain Bacteria; phylum Pseudomonadota; class Gammaproteobacteria; order Pseudomonadales; family Moraxellaceae; genus UBA2031. Next base: position 5,040 of record DAIRDY010000101.1, read on the forward strand.
GTGGACTCGTCCCGTGGCAGGGCGGACACACACAACCGCCCGCCCACCTTCCGCCGGCCTGATGACACGCGCATGACGCCGCCGTGACCGGCGCTGTCATTTCTGACGGCCATCGTGTCAGCACCGGCACTTGCCCGCACCGGGCGCGGCCGGCACCATGCCGGCACCTTCTGCGCGACGGACCCTGCCGCATGATTTTCCAGACCCTGCTCGCCCGGCTGGCTGATGGCCAGGCCGACTTCGAAGACGTCATCGCCTACATCGAGGCGCACTACGACTACACCCCCACCCGCTTCAGCAACGGCAGCAGCGCCGACGCCGTGGTGAGCGAGGCCGGGCAGAACGCCGGCTCCTGCCGCCTGTTCGCGCTGGCACAGCTCAAGGGCCTGTCAGAAGCCGAAACGCTGACACTGTTCGGCCGCTTCTACCGCGACGACGTGCTGAAGCACCCGGAAGGCAGCGACCACGCCAACATCCGCCGCTTCATGCAGGACGGCTGGGCCGGCATCCGTTTCGACGGCACGCCGCTCGTGGCCAAGCCCGACTGACGCGCATGAGCGAATCGATCGCCGTTGTCGGCAGCGGCATGGCCGGCCTCGCCGCCGCGCGCCTCTGCCGCGATGCCGGCCACCGCGTCACCGTGTTCGAGGCGCAGTCCGCGCGCGGCATGGACGCGCACGCGCTGGACATTTATGGCGGCATCGTCGACGTGCCGCTGCGCGTGATGAGCCCCGAAGCCTGGCAGAGCGTGCTCGCGCTGGCGGCGCATGTCGGCGTCGACACCTTCGCCGTCGACACTTTCGCCTCCTGCAGCTGGCTCAACGGCAAGACCTGGTTCCGCAGCAGCCGCCTGCCCGTCACCGGCTGGCCGGTGCCCGGTTCCTGGCGCTTCCTGAACCGGCACACGCTCTCGATTGCGCAGGGCTTCCTGCACCTGCGCGCCGCCACCGAGCGCCTCGTGCACGAAAACGACCGCCAGAGCACGCTCGGCGAGATTGCCGACCGCGAGGGCTTCGAGCCGGTGTTCTGGCGCGGCCTCGTGCTGCCCCTGCTCACCACCATCTGCACCTGCCGCGAGGAGCATCTGCGCGCCTGGCCGGCGCTGCCGCTGCTCACGCTGCTCGCCACCATCGTGCATGGCGCGCAGTTGCAGCGCCTCACCGGCGGCACGCGCGCGCTGGTCGATGGCCTGGTGCGCGATCTCGATTTCGAGAGCGGCGCCGCCGTGGTGACACTTAAACAGGACGGCGACGGCGTGACACTGCGCAATGCCGCGGGCGCCGGCGGCCGCTTCGACCGCGTGATCGTCGCCACCCAGGCCAACCAGCTGTCCTTCCTCGACCACGAGCAGTTCACGCGCGAACGGCATGCACTCGGCAACATCCGCTTCGATCACGGCGAGCTGTTCGTGCACCACGACACGCGCTTCCTGCCGCGGCGCGAGGCCGACTGGAGCGCACTCAATTACCTGGTGCGCGACGACCTGCAGGCCGCCATGTTCACCGTCTGGGTGAATGCCGTGGAGCCGACGCTCGCCGGCGCACCGCCGGTGCTGCAAACCTGGAACCCGCTGTTCGAGCCTGACCCGGCGCAGGTGGCGGCGCGCGTGAAACTCGCCCGCGCCGTGGTGCACGGCGGCACCGCCAGTGCACTGACCACGCTCGATGCGCTGCACGACGAGCCCGGCCGCCGCGTGTTCTTCTGCGGCTCCTGGGCCTATCCCGGCGTGCCGCTGCTGGAATCCGCCGTGCGTTCCGCCGTTGCCGTCGCCACGCGCCTGCGCATCCCCGCGCCCTGGTGCCCGCCGGCATGAACGCAGACGGCCGCGACTTCGCCATCGACGGCGAGCTGCTCGCGGCCGATGCCGGCGGCTGGCGCAATCTCGGCCTGTGGCAAACCGCGCAGCAGGGCGCAACCGCACTCGCGAGTGATACTGATTCCGTCGCCCCCGCGGACGCGGTGGGTGAGAGCCATCCATCAGTCGCGGAGCAACACCCCCTTAGCTACCGGCACGCCGCGGCCGCACTCGCGCGCGCCGTCGGCGAGGCCGCTGCCCTCACGGCCGGCGAGAGCGTGCTCGAACTCGCCTGCGGTCATGGCGCAGGGCTCGCGCTGTGGCGTGAGGAATTCGGCGTCGCAGAGGCCATCGGCATGGACTGCCAGCGCGACTGCATCGCCACGCTGCCGGCCGGGCAGGGCGTGTACGGCCGCTTCGATGTACTGCCCCTGCCTGACGGCATCGGTGCCGGCAGCCACGATGCCGTGCTCTGTGTCGACGCCGCCTATCACGCCACTTCGCTCATCGCCTTTGCCGCGGTCGCCGCCAGCGCCCTGCGCCCCGGCGGCCGCCTGGCGTTCACCACGCTGATGGCCAGCGACAGCCTTGCCGACAAGCCCGCACCGCTGCGTCGCGGCCTGCAGCGCCTGCTCGCCGCCGCGAAAATTCCCGCCGCCAGCCTCGCCGACGCGGCCACGCTGCGCGCGACCCTCGCCAGCGCCGGCTTCACCGGCATTCGCGTGCAGCGACTCGATGCCGCCGTGCTCGACGGCTTTGCGGATTACATCGATCGCCGCACACGGGAGTTGCCGTGGCAGGCGCGGCTGCGCCCCGCCTGGTTCAAGATCCGCCTGAGCGCCGCGCTGTGCCGGCAGGTGCAGGCGCAAGGCCTGCTGCACTACGTGCT